>DATKHZ010000238.1:0-3277 GCA_035509995.1 Acidimicrobiales bacterium
GGTGTCGCGAACGCCCTGCCTGGACAGTTCGCGCCAACGAGCCCTTCAGCTCGCCAGTGGGGCCTTAGGTGCCGGCTCCAGCCGCCGAGCCTCCCAAGAGCCCAGATGACCAGGAGCTAGGGCGAAGCTGACTTCCGTGCCGACGGCAATATCGCGTGAACCGTCGGAGATCTCGGTGCAGTGGAACGGGTAAAGCTGGCCGTCGCCGGCACGCACCTCCCCCAGTCCCACGTCCTTGTCGAAGCTGTCCACGGTTCCCCGCACGCCCACCGCTTGCCTCAGGGCACGATCTTGCTGATCGGCAGTTCGATGATGTCGGTCGCGCCCGCATCTTTCAGCTCGGGTATCAATTTGTTTATCGTCTCTTTGGGTACGACGGTTTCCACTGCATAACTCCCGCCGCCGAAGAGCTCTGAAACCGTAGGGCTACGCATCGCGGGCAGCAGCTTGATCACGCGGTCGAGGTCATACGCCTCAACGTTCAGCTTTACCAGGACACGGCCGCGGGCTTTTAGGACGCCCTGCAACAAGGTGTTGATGTCCTCCATGGCTTTGCGGCGTTCGGGGTCCTGGGCCGAAGTAGGGTTCGCGATGAGCTCGGTATAGGAAATCAGGACCGTCTCTATGATCCGCAGCCCCGCCGCCTTCAAGGCTCTGCCGGTTTCAGTGATCTCCACTACCGCATCTGCTATCTCGGGCACTTTGGCCTCGGTCGCGCCATAAGAAAGGACGACGTCTGCTTTCACCCCGCTCTCGGCAAAAAAGCGCTCCGTCAGCAACGGGTACTCCGTCGAGACCTTCACCCCGTCGGGCATGTCCCTCGCCGACGTCCAGGGCGATTCGGCGGCCACGGCAAGGACGACCTGGATCGGGTTAGAGGTCGCCTTGGAGTACGCCAGCTCCCCGAGAGATACGACGTTCGAGCCGGTCTCCTCCACCCAGTCGCGCCCTGTGATCCCAATGTCGAAAAGGCCGTCCGCGACGTAGCGGGGAATTTCCTGCGGGCGCAGCACACGCACTTCTGAAATCCGGTGGTCTTTGATCGTCGCCTTGTAGTCGACGTCCGAACCTCGTATCACAGACAGGTCTGCGGCCTCGAACAGATCTATCGTCGCGCGCTCGAGCGATCCCTTGGGCAGTACGAGGCGTAGCACGGCCCGACCTTACTGCCCTCGGTGCACTATCAACCAGCAGACCGTTAGTGCGCCTGCTCACCCGCCAGCACGCTGATCGCGTGCGGCAGCAGGTCGATTATCGCCGCCAGGCACTCGAGCGCCCCTTTGGGGGACCCCGGCAGGTTGATGACCAGGGCGTGCCCTCGCACTCCGGCGATGCCCCGTGACAAGGGTGCGATCGCGCTGGACCGACGCATCGCCTCTCCGAGGCCTGGGGCGTGGCGGTCCAGGACTTCGGCGGTCCCTTCCGGGGTCAGGTCCCTCGGCCCGAAGCCCGTGCCACCCGTCGTAACCAGAAGACCGGTAAACCCCGAAGCCATCCGGGTCAGGTCACCTGCCACGGATGCGGCACCGTCGGGCACGCTGGACTGTTCGACCACCTCGAAGCCGGCCTCCTGAAGAGCCCGGGCAACGGCGGGGCCGCTCTCGTCCTGGCGCTCGCCCCTCATCACCGAGTCCGAAACGGTTAGGACCTTAGCTTCATAGCTCATTAGCGCATACCCTCACCGGCCACCGTCGCAAGCGCAGCTTGCGCAGCCTGCCTAATGCGATGGGCGGCCGCCACCGGGTCGGGTTGGGCAAATATCGCACTCCCTGCTACAAGCAGCCTCGCGCCGGCCTCGGTGACGATGGGAGCCGTGCCCGCGTCTATCCCTCCGTCCACCTCCAGGTCGACGGCAAGCCCGGCCAAGTCGATGGCGTGGCGTGCTCTCGCGATCTTGCCGACCATCTCGCTCATGAACCTCTGCCCCCCGAAGCCAGGGTGCACGGTCATTATGAGGAGCAGGTCAAGCTGGTCCAACCACGGCTCGCACTCTTCAAACGGCGTCTCGGGGTTGACGGCTAGCCCCACGTCGAGGCCGAGGTCGCGCATCTGGGCGATCAGCCCGGCGGTACCGCCTATTTCGACATGGACGCTGCAGCCGTTCGCACCCGCATCGCGGAAGGCCCCCAAGAACTGCCCAGGGTTGTCCATCATCAGGTGGCAATCGAGGTAGAGGTCGCTGTGCCTGCGGATCCACGTCACAACGGGCGGCCCGATAGTCAGGTTGGGCACGAAATGGCCGTCCATCACGTCCACATGCAACACGTCTGCCTCCGAGCTGACCCGGCTTATCTCGTCCCCCAACCGGGCGAAGTCGGCCGACAGGATCGATGGGGCGATGCGGACGAAGCGCTGCGCCCGCCGATCTGGGCCCGGAGATCCTCCCTGTGCCATCGGCGCCGAACCTAGTACGCGTCGGGGAACTCTACGGGGACCAGGAACACAGCGACCTAAGCGGCCCGGCGGCGGAACGCCGACAGGTACATCCCGTCGGTCCCGGCGGCCTGCGGGAGCAGCAGCGCTCCGCGACCGTGAGCCTCCCACGGCGGCCCTGGCGGCTCCAATGCCTGCCAGCCCCCGCTCAACTCCCCAGCCAACCAGTTGCCGACATCAACGGTCTCGGCCCGGGTGAGCGTGCAGACGCTGTAGACGAGGACCCCGCCAGGCGCGACCAGCCCCGCCACCGCGCCCAGCAACCTGCGCTGAAGCGCGGCCAACCGGCCGATGTCTTCTGGCCTGACGCGCCAGCGGGCGTCGGGACGGCGGCGCAGCGCACCCAGACCGCTGCAGGGAGCGTCGACGAGAACGCCGGCAAACCGGGCGGGTCGAAAGGGTGGCTCGGTCCCATCCGCGACCACAACGGGCAGGTTGCGAAGCCCGAGCCGCTCGGCGTTGTCAGCCACCTGCCTCGCCCTTGCAGGTGCCAGGTCGGTCCCGACAACGAGGCTGGAGCTCCCGGCCAGCAGCGTTGCCTTGCCTCCTGGGGCAGCGCACACGTCAAGAACTGGCCCACGGTGCGTGCTCATCAGGTCGGCCATGTGGCGCGCCACGGCCTGGCTGCCCGGGTCCTGGGTATAGCCGTCCGCCCGGACAGTCTGAGAAGCAGCGATGTTCATCTGGTCGAGTGCCCCCATTGCCCGCTCGGGGCCCAGGTCCTCGCCGAGCCGCCTTATCAGCCAGTCCGGGTAGCTCAACCTGGTACCGAGATCAGGCCAATCGAGCGGCCCTGCCGCGACAAGCGCGGCAACACGCCGGAGCACGGCGTTGAGCAGCGACC
>DATKHZ010000239.1:0-4112 GCA_035509995.1 Acidimicrobiales bacterium
CGGCCGTTGGGATCCAGACCCACCGGACGTGGACGAAGCTGAAGCCGCCATGCTGGCCGTCGCGGCGCATGAGGTGGACGAGGCTGGGTTCTCCAACTGGCTTGGTGAGCGGCTCCGCTTCGACAACACTTAGGAGTCCGAAGCCAGGCGTGGACAACAGGCATCTCGCGGAGGCGGTCCCGCGATCGTTAGCCGTTGGGGCCGCCCGCCCTCCCTCGTCCTGCAAATTTGCGGTGCAGGCTCTGGTAAGGGACTCCTGAGGCTTCTCCTATTCGGGCGCCAGCTGCACCCGGCTTGGCGGGCTTTGACACAGGGCACGCGATAGGCGTGCACTCGCCTGGGTGACCTCTTTGGCAGTCTCCGCGACGCGACGGAGCACCTCCTGTGCTGCGGTGCTACCCCTGCCCCCGTTTGAGGGCAGTTGCGCTGTGATGTCGGTGTCGAACAGTCGAAGCTCCTCAGCCACGGCGACCTGGAGCGGTGCGGTGGCTCGGTCCTGGGCGGTCAACTCGTCCGGGATGGCGCGCATTGTCCAGCCATTCGACGATCTCGGCGGGGTCGAAGCCAACAAAGTGGCCGACTTTGAGGTAGGGCGCACGGCGCTCAGCAACAAGGCGACGGACGTGGCGCACTGAGTCACCCAGGAGGTGGGCAAGCGTCTCTATGTCGATCAGTTCAGGCACCGTTGTAGGCATGTCTTCCTCCGTTACGGACTGCTACTACCTCTCCTCCGGTCCGTGAAGGACCGAAAACGAAACACGAAATGTCAAGAAAGTTCGAGCCGAGGCCTTCGCGGTCCGACCAGCCTGCGCCGATGTCCGTCACCGGTCTGGCAACCAGCCCGTTCGAGCCTCCACACCTACTCTTTGGGTCGCGAGACGGCGAAAGCTAACGGAGAACCCGAGAATTCTCTCCCGCCTGCGGTGTCCGTGGCGGCCAGCGATCCTGACAATGGTGGCATCGTTGCGCCCTTCTCGTCCCGGCTGAGCGCCGGTCGTCCCGCCTGCATGATCGCTCAGCCCAGCTTTCCAAACCCCTCTATATCCGCAACTCAGCGCGCTGGAGCAAATTCGACTATGCCCAAGTTGCCCGACAGTGCCCATTATTATCCGCTGTTACCGCCATTCCTCTGAGAGGGGCACTGCACTAACTGAAGGCTCCTCATCAACGCACACGCGGACCGAGGTGGCCGTGCGCTACACGCGCCTAGCCCCGGGAAGGTCCTTCTCCCGCTTGGCTACTTGCCCCACGGGTCGCAGACCGCTCGGAAAGCCTCAAGGCGTGACCACCATAATTAATCGCTATTGTCCGTTACTGACCGGTCACCAGAAACTGCTTTACAGCCTTCACCCCATCGAGTAAAAAGACAAAGTCATTTGGAACACGATTACAACGTCCCGTTGTCAAGGTCCCAATTAACCTCGCGATGAACTTGGGGAAGGTGCTGAGCGGTGGCGTGGATGCGGATGATGGGCGCCGACTCTGTCGGCTACCCCGAGCGGACGGTCCTTGGCCGCGAGGACGACCCGGTGGGCAACGCCCTCGAGTAATACGCGTCCCGGGGTGAGACGCCGATGACCTGGGGTGGTACCGGCACTGCACGGCTCGGCCTCGACGGCGAGGTGGACATCGACGAGTGGAGGGCCGTGTTCGGCACAGGTGGTGCACGCCACCCAGAGAGCGGCGAGCGTCTCGTGCACTGCATGCGGCCGGGCATGGAGCTCGTTGTCAGCCCTCACAAATCGGTAGCAGAGCTGGGAGTGATCGGGCGCGCCGAGGACATGCACGCGATCCTCGACACCGAACGCGACGCCACCATGGGCTACCTCGACAGTGTTGTGCAGGACCAGGGCGGCAGACGCGGGCGTGCGCAGCTGCGGACGCCCACAGAAGGCCTCACCTGGGCCGTGTCCCGCCATGCGACGACAAGAGCCGGTGACCCCCAAGTCCACGACCACGTGCTCGTCGCAAATTTGGTCAGTATGGGCGACGAAAGAGGCGGGTGGAAAGCACTCGACACGGGCCTCCTCCGCGACCACCTCCATGCTGCCACCGCTATTGGCCGCATGGCTGCGGCCGCCAAAGCCGTGGAGCTCGGGTACGGCATCGAAGTCGACGCAGGGCGCTCGGGGCGCCTCGGCAGTTGGGCGATCTCGGGCATCCCCAAAGAAGCCTGGGAAGTCCACGCCACCCGCTCAGCCCAGATCGAAGCGGCCGTCGGCCCTGACGCCTCCTACCGCTCCCGCTCGGTGGCAGCGCGCGCTACGCGGGACCGCAAGAGCCACGAGGGCGTGGAGGACCTCGTTCCACGCTGGAGGGAAGAACTGGCGCGGGCAGGCTACCCGGCCCTCGAGCTGGCTGCGGAGGTCGAGCGCGCTGGGCTCGCTTATGAACCGCCACGCAGGGAGGTCCTCGATTGCCTCGCGGCCGAGCTGCTCGGCCCTGGCGGGCGGCTCGCCTCTGAGAAGACCTTCACTCGCGCCGACGTCATCGTCGCTGTTGCGCCTCATCTGCACGGCCTGCCCGTCTCATTGCTGGACAGCGCAGTTGACAAGGTGCTTTCGCACGAGCACGCGATCTCATTGCCGCTCATTTCCCGAGCCAGGGAGCCTGTCTGGCGGCAACCTGCGTGGTCGAAGACGAGCGCCGCATCGCGGACCTCGCTTCCATCCTGGCAGAGCGCCCCGGGGCAGTGGTCAGGGCTGAGGAGGCAGCTGCCGCCGTCCGTCGGACAGAGCTTGTCAGAGGGTTCCGTCTCACCGAGAGACAGGCCGAAGTCGCCAAGGGGCTTCTGAACTGGCCAGATATGGAGCCCGGGAGGAGAATTGAACTCCTATCGCCTGATTACAAGGCAGGTGCTCTGCCGTTGAGCTACCCGGGCCAGCTGGACCTGTGGGGGGTGCAACTGACAACAGCATGCCCGAACCGGGCGGCCGCCGCCACGATAGGGGGGATCGCCGCACTGGCCACGCAGGCCCTGTTTGGCGCCACGCTGAGATCCTTGATCGCGTGGTCCTCAGGTGGCAGGGTGGGCCAGATGGCACTCTGTGAACGTGACCGCGCGATCCTGGACCTTGAACGTAGCTGGTGGCTCGAAGGGCTCTGCAAGACAGACGTTGTCAAGGGGCGCCTTCGCATGTCGTTGTCCCGTTACAATCAACTCCTTGGCGAACTCGTCACCAACAAAGAGGCTGAGGCATATGACCCTCTCGTTGTGCGCCGGCTCCGGCGTGCCCGGGACCGCCGGCGCTGGGCCATGATGGGGGTTCGCCCTGCCAGCGGCCGGTGGGATAGGTGAGCGTACAGGGACCTCCTGATGGGCCCGGCGGCTCCGGCCCTCCTGGGAACCCCGGCGGTTCGCCTTCGCCTACGCGTCCGGGTGCCACGTCGCAGCCGCTGCGTGCTGCCCTGGTGGTCGTGGTTGCCGTCGCAATCGCCGTCGGAGTGCTCGTCAGGATGAGCCCGGCGCACAGCTCAGCATCGCCTCCGGGGACGACACGTCCGGCGGCTGTGAGCACCACCACCGTGCCTAGTGGAACTACGACGCCGGCCATTGTCAGCACTACTGCTACTAGTTCCACGACTAGGCCTCCCTCTACGGTCACGGTGCTGGTGCTCAACGGTTGGACTACCCGGCACGCGGCCCTCTACTTCCAGAAAAAGTTGGCTGGCGACGGCTACGACACGCTGGCCCCCAACAATGCCCTTGACGAGACGAACACAACCACGTCGGTGTTCGTGGTGGCGCCGGCCGATAGCGCAACCGGCACGGCCATTGCGGAGCTTCTCGGCTTGACACAGTCGGCGGTCGTCGTTCCCAGCACCACGAACGATTCCGCGATCCCAACGACCCTGTTGCACCAGGCCGACATCGTTGTCGTCGTGGGCGGTGACATCTCAAAACAGGTGCCCGTCGGGTACAACGGGTGAGTGCCTGACGACGGGACTGGCTGGCAGCGACACGTCGATTGGGCGCCCTGGATGGGACGACCCGGCACAGCGGGCGTACTGACCGACTACGACGGGACGCTTGCCCCCGTTGTCGAAGACCGCGACAAGGCGGCGCCTTTGCCTGGTGTCCGTCGCATCATCCCGTCGTTAGCCGAGCGCCT
>DATKHZ010000240.1:0-2172 GCA_035509995.1 Acidimicrobiales bacterium
CAGTCGATCAAAGACAGCGGCGCCCCCTTCGCCCTCCCCGCCCACGACGAAATGGGGGGCCGGTTGGAAGCTGTCCTCCGGGTCATCTACTTGATCTTCAACGAGGGCTACGCCAGCACCGAAGGAACGGCGCTGGTCCGAGCCGACCTCGCCGAGGAGGCGGTCCACCTCGCCCGGGCGCTCCACGCGGCGCGGCCACACGACCCCGAGGTGGCCGGGTTGCTGGCGTTGATGCTCCTCGTGCACGCTCGGCACCGCGCCCGTACGGCGCCCGACGGGTCGCTCATACCCATGGCGGAGCAGGACCGCAGCCAGTGGGACCGGAGTGCGATCGAGGAGGGGACCGCGCTCGTCACTGCCGCCCTTCCGCACGGGCCGATCGGGCCGTACCAGCTCCAGGCAGCGATCGCCGCCGTCCATGATGAGGCGGAGAGCCCCGAAGCGACCGACTGGCCGCAGATCGCGGCCCTATACGGTGTCTTGCTCCGCCTGGACGATAGCCCGGTCGTCGCGCTCAACCATGCTGTCGCGGTCAGCATGGTCGCTGGGCCCCGGGCCGGCCTTGAACTGGTCCAACGTCTTGGGGCCGATTCACGGGTAAACGCTGATCGTCGCTTCCACGCGGTCCGCGGCCACCTGCTCGAGATGGCTGGCGACCGGGCTGCCGCGCTCGAGGCGTACCGGGCCGCAGCGCGAGCAGCCACTAACCTTCAGCAGCAGCGCTACCTCAATCAGCAGATCACCCGCCTGGAGGCCTGAGCACTGGCTGGTACTCGCGATGCCCGGGAGGCTAGAGCACCTCGACGCGAATGGTGGTCGGGCCACGACCACGTCACCGACGGGACGAACCGGCACCGGGCCCGCACGCGGCGGGCGGGAGCGGCGATCGTGGGGCTGGCCGCGCTCGCGATCGTGGTTACCGCCTGCGGCGGCGAGCCGCAAAGCCCCGGGGTGGCCAGTGCTGGCGGGACGACGACGACCAGGGCTTCAGCGTCGAGCCCGTCGGCGTCGTCTGGCTCGACCACCACGGCCCGGCCCGCATCTTCACCAGGTTCGTCTGGCTCGTCTAACCGGGCTAACCCGTCCGTTCCGGGCTCGTCCGGGGAGGTGAGCCAGTCGCAGCAGCTGCAATTCGCACATTGCATGCGCGCCCAAGGGGTTCTCAACTTCCCTGATCCCAGTCCCAGCCGCGGCTTCCTCAGCGCCATTTCCGCATCCGGCGTCAACACCCGTTCGCCCACCTTCCAGGCCGCGCTGCAGGCGTGCAAGAAGTACACCCCGGAGGGGAACATGACCCCGGCGCAGAGCGCCGCCGAAAACACCAAGGGGCTCCAGTTATCCCAGTGCATGCGCTCCCACGGGGTGCCAAACTTCCCCGACCCGAGCACCGGGCCCGTCGGTGAGCAAGTCATCGACCTGCGGCGCACGGGCATCGACCTCAGCAGCTCCACCTTCAAGGCGGCCAGTGAGGCCTGCCAGAAGATCGTCCCGGGAAGTAAGTGAGAGCTGCGACCCTCCGGAGGCAACTCTCGCTGCAGTCAGCTCGCGTAGGTCTTCAGTGGCCGATTTGTCGCTTTCGGCTCGGCCGGTACGGGCGTCGTTCGCGGGATGCTGGCGGTACCCGCAACATGCTGTGAGCGACGCCGTCGGGCTCGGTCGGAGCAGGAAAGGTGACTTCGACCGAGAGCCCACCGCCTGGCGGGCCAGCAGCAGTGACCGCCGCGCCGTGGGCGGTGGCGATGGCCTGGACAATGGACAAGCCGAGGCCGTGGCCGTTCCTGTGGCGCGAGCGTCGCCCGTCGAGGCGTTGGAAGGGCTCGAACAGGCGGTTGAGTTCGCTCGGTGGGAGGACGGGACCGGTGTTGGTCACCGAAAGCACGGCCCGTCCGTCCTTCACTCCAGTCGAGACCTCGACGTGGCCGCCGCCGACGTTGTGCCCGATCGCGTTGTCGACGAGGTTGGCGACGAGACGTTCGACCAGTGTGGGGTCGCCGTCGAACGGCGCTGAGCGGGTGGCACTCTCGACGCACAACCCGAGGCGTTTGGTGTCGAGGCCTGGACGCGCCAGCACACCCTGGCAGATCTCCGCCAGGTCAGTACGCTCTCGGTGGTCGAGCCCGACTTCGCTGCTGGCGAGGGTGAGGAGGGCTTCGAGGAGGGTCTCTTGCTCCC
>DATKHZ010000241.1:0-4362 GCA_035509995.1 Acidimicrobiales bacterium
GCCTGGTTGTCGAGAACGGGGGAGAGGTCCTCGGTGAAAGCGAGGTGCAATTACTCGGGGAACCGTTCCAACGGATCGGCGCCCAACGGCTGTCCACCGGCCACGGCGCAGGCCTCGGGTTATCGATCGTCAGTGCGATAACCCTCGCCCATGGCGGGGCATTGCGATTAACGGCGCGCCCTGAGGGTGGCCTTCGAGTGGTTATCGAACTTCCGGTAGCAGCGCACCCATGAGAGTTCTCGTCGTCGAGGATGTCCATCGCCTCGCTGACGACATCGCCGAAGGCATGCGCGACCAGGGGATAGCGGCTGATATCTCTTATGACGGGCTGGACGCATTGAAAAAACTCGAGGTCAATTGTTATGACGTCGTCATTTTGGACAGGGACCTCCCAGGAGTACACGGCGACGTGATCTGCCGGACCATCGCCGAGGGCGACAACCCTGTCATGGTGTTGATGCTGACGGCCTCTGGAACGCCCGGTGACCGCGTGGCGGGCTTGGGGCTCGGGGCGGACGATTACCTGAGCAAACCGTTCCATTTCCCGGAACTTGTGCTGAGAGTGCGTTCGCTTGCGCGGCGCAGGGTCAACACGCACCCGCTACTGCTCAGGATCGCCGGCATCGAGCTCGACCCGTTGCGGCGGAGCGCGCTGCGCGACGGTGCGCCGTTGGAACTTTCCGTGAAGGAACTGGCTGTCCTCGAGGCGCTGATGAGAGCATCGCCGGGTTTCCTTTCGGCCGAGGCCCTGCTCGAACAAGTCTGGGACGAAAACGCCGACCCTTTCACCAAAACCGTCCAGGTGACGATCAGCCGGCTGAGACGCAAGCTGGGCGAGCCGCCGGTGATCGAAACTCTTCCTGCAGTCGGCTACCGCATCACGTGACGGTGCCAGATCAATTAACGGGGTGGGGACGAGAGGGGCCGAGGGCTGCCCAAGCCGCCGCTCCCACCATTGAAATTGACGTAAGGCCGTAGACCCCGTTCGGCGAGCCGGAGGTCAATCCCAGTCCTCGAAGGGGGCGATACGTTCCATCAGCTGCAGGATGTAGGGCGGGAGCATGTGGCTCGGAGGGCGGAGCGACAGCGCGCATCCGGAGACGAGCTCGCCTATCGGAACGAAGCTCGTCTCGCGGACGCACGCTTCGCCCGACATGTTCCACGTGCACCGCGCCCACTGACCCGATCCTGTGGCGCCAACGGGTCTCGGCTGGGCCTAGCCTGGTCAGGATGGAGAGCGGCGCAATTGCCGTGGTGTGACGACTGCAGCAAGTTCTGGAACGCGCCGGAACTTGCAGCAGACCGCAAGTGCCCTTCCTGCGGGCGCGTCTTGGCGGCGCGTGCCAAAAGAAAACCGTCCCCAGCCGCACCGGTCGATAGGGAGCCGGCGATGGCAACGGCGGGCGACGCCGGGAGCGGGGCCCGTACCGAGAGAGCAAAAGGGGCTCCCTGGCATTTCAAGCTCATGGTCCTCGGCGTCACGGTGTACATGATCTACCGCATCTATTGGCTCATCGAGTGGCTCCCGAAGCACGTTTGAACGCTGACCCCATAGGTCCCGCTGGTGCTGCTGGCGCGGCCGGGCCTGCCGGCACGGGGGGCCATTCGGGCGGCGCTGCCCGCGAGAGCATGGAGGTGGTGGGGGAGCGAGGCCGGCGCCTGCACGTCGAACGTTGGGCGCCCGTGACCGTTGCTTCGGGGACTCCAAAGCCTCCCGTCGTCATCGTGCACGGCTTCGGCGAACACGCGGGCCGCTACAACCACGTGGCACAGGCCCTCGCCGGCGCCGGTCGGGCGACCTTGGCCTTCGATCTGGCTGGCCACGGCCGCTCCGACGGTCGGCGTGCGGTTGTCGAGAGCGTGAACGATGTCGTGGCGGATATCAACCGGCTGGTCAGCGCAGCAACGAGCCCATCCAAACCTGTCCTGCTCGGCCACAGCATGGGGGGCGCCTTTGCGGCCGCCTACGCAACCGTCAACCAAGGTCGCCTCAGTGCGCTTGTGCTGTCATCTCCGGCGCTGCATCTCGCGGCGAGCCCTCGCTGGCAGGCTTTGGCGGTGCAAGCACTGGCAGCCGTCGCACCTCGGGCCGGCGTGACAAGGATCGACCCGGCTGGCTTGAGCCACGACGCTGATGTGGTGACGAGCTTCTCTAGCGACCCGCTCGTCTGGCATGGCCGGTTCCCTGCTCGCACCGCAGTGGAGCTGTACCGGGCTTCGCGGCTTGCTGTCGACGGGGCCGGCGAGCTGCAGCTGCCCACCCTCATCCTGCACGGGGATGCCGATCCGATAGTCCCGGTGCGGTCGAGCCCGGTGTTCTTTGCGGCGCTAGGCAGCGAGGACAAGGAACTGCAGATCTTTCCCGGCCTGTACCACGAGCCTTTCAATGAGCTCAGCAAGGACGCTGTGATCGCCGTCCTCCTCGAGTGGCTCTCCAGGCACTGACGCTCGAGTGAGGCGGGATTACCGCTCGCCTGGTAGCCTCATGTCTCGCACCACGCACGGGCGGTGGCGCAGTTTGGTAGCGCACCAGACTGGGGGTCTGGGGGTCAAGAGTTCAAATCTCTTCCGCCCGACAAGTTCTAGCAGGTCAGAGGCGGTGAGTAGGTCGGCGGCTGGGCTGTTCAGCGGGGTTCCCGTGTATAATCCGTGTCTAATCCTGTTACTATGGCATCGAACACCAGTACGATTTCAACGTGAGACGGAGACCGGGAGCTGGAAGGCAGGGCCTGCCGACAAATCACTACCTGTTGCCACATGAGAGGTACTGGGCTGCACGGTTGTTGCGCAAGCAGGCCGCCCACCCCGACAGCAAAGTCGTGAGGCAATTCCAGGAGCAGTGGGCTCCCGAAGGCATCGTCCTTCTGGCAGCAGCACAGGTCGGCGTTATTTCTGCCGCACCGGTCGTCTTCGTCGGCGCCGCCTGCCTGATTGCGTGGGGCGGTCGCGGAGCGGGACTCGTCGTGTTTTACCTATTCGACGTGCTCGCGGGTTGCTCGGTGCTGCTCTCGGTTGTGCGGAACCGCCAACGGGCGCGTGCGGTCAGGCATCGCCAGACAGCGAAAGGAAAGAGATGACCAGAGCGAAGAGGGACTTCGGCCACATACGGCAGCTCGGGTCGGGCCGGTTCCAGTCCCGGTACTTCAAGGACGGCTACTACGTGAATGGGCCGGCCACGTTCGCCACCAAGACGGAGGCTCGGAAGTGGCTGGTCAGCGAAGAGCAGAAGATCGACGCCGGCAAGTGGACCGACCCACGCAGCGGCAAGGTCACCATCCGAGAGTTCGCCGCCGGGTGGCTCGACCGGAAGAGCAAGACCGGCTGGGCGGTGCGCACGACCGAGTTCACGACTTGGCTGCTCGACAAGTATGTGCTGCCGCAGCTCGGCGAGGTCGCGCTCGCTGACTTGAAGACCGCTCGGGTCCGGCGGTGGCATGCCGACTTAGCAGCCGAGCGGGGCCAGGGCCAGGCGGGCAAGGCATACCGAGCCCTTCGCACGATGATGAACGAGGCGGTGGCGGACGACTTTATCCCGGCCAGCCCCTGCACGATCAAGAGCGCCGGCAATCAGCCAGCCAGCGACCGCCCGACCGTCGAGCCGGGCCAGGTCGGGGAGATAGCGGGGGAGTTGGCAGCCAGGTACGTCGCCATGACGTGGACCGCTGCGCTGTCCGGGCTGCGAGAGGGCGAGCTGTTCGCCTTAGAGCGGCGGGACATCGACTTGCTCGACAAGACGATCACTGTCACCAAACAAGCGCAGGACACTGCCGCGGGTCGGGTCGTGACCGCGCCCAAGTCCGAGGCGGGCCGTCGGACGGTGTCAATACCGGACTTCTTGGCGAGCGCCTTGGAGGGTCACCTGGCGGCCCACGTGGGGGCGGAGGCCATGGCGCTCGTGTTCACGAACGTGGACGGTGCCCCGCTCAACCGCAACCACTGGAACAAGACGTGGCGACGGGCCGTGCGAGCGGCGGGGTACGAGGGCATCCATTTCCACGATTTGCGGTCGTGCGCCCTGACCCTTCGCGCCCAGCAGGGCGCCACGCTCAAAGAGCTGATGTCGTTCGGTGGGCAGTCCACAATGACGGTTGCGATGATCTATCAGCGGGCTACGCAGGAGCGGGAGCGGGAGCTGGCAGCCAAGACCGACGACGCCTTGCGGGCGGCCCTCGGGAGGACCGGCTAGCAACGAGTGGTAAGACGGAGCCAGTGAAACCGGCCTAAGAGCGAGGGCCGGACGCTAGGTAGAAGGAAGCGTATGCCTCATGGAAGGCTTGCTTGGATTGGACGACGCGGGGCGGTACCTCCGACGCGTGCGTCGCAAGGCAGCGCGTCCAAGCGACCCGGTAAGAAGCGCAAGCA
>DATKHZ010000242.1:0-3189 GCA_035509995.1 Acidimicrobiales bacterium
TCGACCTCAACCTCGCCAGCGCCGCCCACAAGAGGCCTCAGCTGGGTGGGAATGCGGACTTTGATGCTCATTTCGGGCTCCAGGTGCTCGGGGAGGCGACGACCGTCACTGCAAGTCTGCCACGTTGATGGCAGCCTGAAAGGCCTCGAGGTTGGGTGCCACCGTCACGGTCGGCTGACAGTCGGCGGCGACCGCGTCGAGGGTCTTCAGGCCGTTGCCGGTAATAAACGCCACCACCCGTTCGTTGGGCTTCACGACGCCGGTGGCGGCAAGCTTGGCGAGGACCGCCACAGTGACCCCGCCGGCTGTCTCGGCGAAAATCCCCTCGGTGCGTGCTAGGAGGCGGATCCCCTCCACGATCTCGGGATCGGTCACCGCAGCGAGAGCCCCTCCCGAACGGCGGACCTCGTCGAGCGCGTATGCCCCGTCAGCGGGGTTGCCGATGGCAAGCGACTTTGCGAGGCCACTCGGCTTCACGGGCCGGATGAAATCGGCGCCTGTGGTAAAGGCCGTGGCTACCGGCGCGCAGCCGGCGGACTGGGCACCCGATATGCGCACGTGAGGTTCCTCGTCGAGCAAGCCGACCTTGAACAGCTCCCTGAAACCCTTCGCCACTTTGACCAGCTGGCTGCCGGACGCGACCGGCACCACCACATGGTCGGGCGCCTTCCAACCGAGCTGTTCGGCGACCTCGAACGCAAGGGTCTTCGAGCCCTCCGCGTAGTAACTGCGGACGTTGACGTTGACGAAAGCCCAGGTCGGGTACTCGCTGGCCAGTTCGGCACACAGGCGGTTGACTTCGTCATAGTTGCCCGTGAGCGCAACGAGGGTGCCGCCGAAAACCGCCGTTGTGACAACCTTGGGGATCTCCAGGTCAGCCGGGATGCAAACGACCGACCGCATCCCCGCCCGGGCAGCATGGGCGGCCACGGAATTGGCGAGGTTGCCCGTGGACGCGCAAGCTGCGACCTTGAAACCGAGCTCACGCGCCCTTGTCAGGGCAACCGAGACGACCCGGTCCTTGAACGAGCCTGTCGGGTTGACCGTGTCGTTCTTGAGCCACAGGTCGGACAGCCCAAGCTCGGCACCTAACCGGTCCGCGCGCAGCAGCGGGGTCATACCCGCACCGAGGTCTACCGCACCTTCGGCGCCGGCGGGCAACAGGTCGGCATAGCGCCAGATCGTGTTCGGGCCAGCAGCGATGCGCTCACGCGAGGTCGCCGCGGCGATCGCCTCGTAGTCGTAGACGACCTCCAGCGGCCCGAAGCACCATTCGCATACGTGCAGCGCTTCGGCCGGGTAAGAACGAGCGCACTCCCGGCAACGAAGACCTTCCACGAAGGGGCCTTCTCTCAAGGACTTATCACCTCCTCATCGTCTCGGGCATTGGCACCATGTGCCGGCCTGCCTGCGCAGTCCGTCCCACTGGTTGCCGCGGCGTCAACGGGCCCGTCCCTCAGCCGCTCTGGATGATGGAGACCATGGTAGGTCCTCTCGGTGCCTCTCGCCACCCAGTAACAGCGCATCAGGCGGAGCGATCAGGACGCTGGCCCTCGTGCGAGCCGGTCCGCTACCACCTCGGTGATGCAGTCCCGCGGCTTCGACCAGGAACGCTCGGCCCCAAAGCGCCCGACCAGGGACACAAACGGCAGCGGGACTGCGGGGTCGCCATCACCAGCTACGACCAGTACGGGGACTGCGGCGAGGCCAGCAAGGCGCGCCACCCCGCCAACGACCTTGCCCGCGAGGCTCCTCCCGTCGACGTAGCCCTCCCCCGTCACGACGAGGTCTGCAGTTGCGATGCGCTCAGCGAGCGACATCCGGTCCGCGACGAGGTCGAACCCCGGGAGAAGCTTGGCCCCGATGGCGGCGAGCCCGCCAGCCAAGCCTCCGGCCGCTCCCCCGCCTGGGAGCCCGCGCACGTCTACGCCGAAACGCTCTTCGTAGAGCTGGGCCACCCTTTCGAGGCGCCTGCTCAACAATTCGACCTGCGCCGGTACTGCTCCCTTTTGAGGAGAAAAAATGGCCGCAGCCTCGAGGAACTTCGTCTCTACGTCACACGCGACAAGGATCTCCACAGTTGGCAAGCGTCCATTGGGAGCGAGCGTATCGACCGCTCCCAGCCCACCGTCAGTTGTAGCGGTCCCGCCTAACCCCACAAATACCTGCTTCGCACCGGACTTGGCCGCCGCAGCCACCAGCTGGCCAAGCCCCGCACTACTGGCACGGACCGGGTCGTTGGCTCCGGCGCCGCCGGCGATAGAAAGCCCGATCGTCAGCGCAGACTCGACCACGGCTATCCCCAAATTGGGGTCATCGGAGTCCCGGCCAAGGAGCCACCGCGCCTCCAGCCGCGCACCCTGAGGTCCCGCCACGCGGGTGGCCTGGGGGCGGCCGAAGCCGGCAAAGGCATCTAGGAACCCTTCGCCGCCGTCTGACATCGGCGCAACATCGCAGCTCCACCCGGCGTCTGCAGCAGCTCGAGCGACTGCTTGGGCAGCGTCGAGCGCCGACATGGTGCCCCTGTACTTATCGGGAGCAGCGACCATATGCGGCACAGGTACATGATGGCGCCAAGCTGTCAGGTACTTCGCCGCACGTACACAAAACTCGGGCCGGCGTCACTCGGGTCATCCGACTCGAGATCGCCGGACCAGGTCCGCTCGAAACCAGCCTTCTCCAAAGCCCGCCAGGAGCGGCGGTTGGCTTGCTGGACAGCCACCACGATCTCCGAGGCGCCCATGTAACGTTGCCATGTCGACCCGACGAAAGCATCAATTATCTGAGGGCCGAGGCCCATACCGGTAAAGTTCTCATCCCCGATCAGGTAATCGATGCCCACGGCTCTTTCGTGCTCTCCCGTTGGCGCCAGCGAGCTCTTCCAGCTCGGGTTCTCATCGATCAAGTAACGCTGGATAAAGCCGATGGGGTTATCTCCCATTTCGATAATAAACAGCTCGGTCGGGTCAAGACCGTCGACTGCGAGGCCATAGTTTTTCTCGAGCGAGCCGACATCGAATGGTTCGCACCACCACGGCTCTACGTGAGGGCGGGAGAACCAATCCGAGAGCAGCGCGAAGTCTTCACGCGTTAGCCGCCGGAACCGTGGCTCCACCCTCCCGAACCTACAGCAGGGTCATAGCCTGAGCTCGACCTCTAAAGGCCGCCCATACCGTCGGATCTCTAAAG
>DATKHZ010000243.1:0-2915 GCA_035509995.1 Acidimicrobiales bacterium
TCGACCCTGAGGTGCTCACGGAGATCTGGTTAGAGGTCGCAGGGTAGGTGTCGCCCGAGGTGGTGACGGTGAAGTTGAAAGTGCCGGTAGCAGCGGGCGCGTTAGCGGTGTATATGACCTCCACCGAGGAGCCGGCGCTGATGGTGCAGGTGCTCCCAAGTTCGATCGTGACCGTGCCCGCAGTGTCCGTACCGCTGCCGCCCGAGCCGGCAGTCCCAGACTGGATGCACGAGCCGCCGACCAGGGCGATGTTGGCGGGGACCGACCCCAGGCTCTCAGAGGGCGTAACGGTGACCCAGCTGTCGCTGGGCCCGGCCAGAGCGGCGGGTGTCGTGAAAGTGACTTTGAACTGGGTGGAGGCGCCAGTCGTCACGGCAGTTGGGGTAGCGGCAATAGCCGTCACGGCGCCCGTCGGCGTCCCGATCGTGTAGTCGGTGCTCGTCACGTCCGCATAGGCGGGCAGGGCGGTGGCAGCTAGCCCGGCGCCCAAGGCAACAACGGTCACTGCGAGGCCGGCACCGAACCACCTGGCCCGGCCCAATCCTCGCCTCGGTGAAATAGCCGAACGACCTGTTTCTTGCATTGACATCGTCTCCCTAACGGGTTAGGCGGGGTCTCCGCCAGCGCAGTTGTAGTGTACGGCCTCCATCGCTTGACCGTCCTTATTGATTGCTAAGAATGGGCACGTCCAAGCTATGGACCTGCTTATAGCCGGCACCAACCGGCCGCGCAGGCTTGACCGGCCTAGCGCCTGCGAGCAAGCTGGCACCATGGCTATTCAGAATGACGCCCGGCGGAGCGCTCTGTCATTGGGTAGCCGTTCCTAAAATGGTCGGCCTGGAGGAGATCTCCCGAGCTGCCGAGCGCCTCAGGACCGTCATACGCCCAACTCCCTCGGTGTTTTCCAATGCGCTGTCCAAGCTCGCTGGACGCCCTGTGTTCGCGAAGCCCGAGCAATTTCAACGAGCTGGTTCGTTCAAGATCCGGGGAGCGTTCAACAAGATCTTTGTGCTGGCCGAAGAAGGTGCCGTCGAAGAAATCGTGGCCGCCTCAGCCGGGAACCACGCCCAGGGGGTAGCTCTGGCAGCTTCGCTGTGCGGCTTGCGTTCCACGGTCTTTATGCCGGCAGGGGCGTCACTGCCCAAGGTCGAGGCCACTCGCAACTACGGGGCCGATGTGCATTTCGTGCCCGGCAACGTCGACGACGCGATCGCGGCTGCACGCGACTATGCGGCGAGCGGCGGTGCTTTCTACGTCCCGCCCTTCGACGATGAGCTCGTGATCGCGGGGCAAGGCACGATCGGCCTCGAGCTCGCCGACGAGGTGCCGGGCGCCGGCGCAGTGCTGGTCCCAGTCGGTGGGGGCGGTTTGCTCGCCGGCATTGCGGCAGGCCTGCGTGGGCGCGGCAACCGCGCCCGCATCATCGGGATCGAGGCCGCCGGTGCGGCACCGATGCTCGCCGCCCTCAATGCCGGGCACCCGGTCGAGCTCGCTTCGGTGGAGACAATGGCCGATGGGATCGCCGTGCGCTGCGTGTCGCAGCTGACCTTCGAGCACGCAAGAGACCTGGTGGACGGCGTCGTGACCGTCGATGAGGAACAAATCAGCCGGGCGGTGCTCCTTCTGCTCGAGCGGTGTAAGTGGGTCGTGGAACCGGCCGGGGCGGTACCGCTGGCCGCACTTCTCGCCGGCCTCGTGCCGGGCGATGACCCGGTGGCGCTCGTCGTTTCTGGCGGGAACGTGGATCCTCTCCTGCTCACCCGGTTGGTCGAGCACGGCCTGACCGCAGCCGGGCGCTACCTGATGGTGCGCGTGGTGCTGGCAGACAAGCCTGGCGCGCTCGCAACTCTGACTAACGCCCTCGGGAAACTCGGGCTCAACTTGTTGACCGTCGAGCACCGACGCTCCGGCGCTCCCGTAGGCGTGAGCGAAGTCGAGGTCATCCTCACCCTGGAAACGCGCGACCCCGACCATCGCGACGAAGTAGTGCCGTCGCTGCAGGCGCAGGGTTTCCAGGCCGAGCCGTACCGCCGCTGAGCTCAGATCCGCGAGGAACAAGTCTTGGTTTGAGAACAGTACTTTGCGGAAGAACCACGATAAACAGGCAAAGTTTCGTGATGTCAGCATTGCACGAAGCGTGATTTAGGCACTGGTCCGCCGGCGGGACCTGGTCGTAGGGGCTGTGCGGCCCTTTTACACCTGAGGTGCCTTTGCGCCCGATATCGTGGGCCGCTGTGCAGACGACCGACAGGCCTGCGACGGACGCTGTCGATAGCGCGCTGATGCTCATCTCCACGTTGGAGCCCACGATCCATGCCTGGGCTTACCTCGACCACGAGCGGGCCCGTCGCGAGGCTGCCGAGGCTGCGGGGCGGGGCGGCTCGCTCCTGGGCCTCGTGGCGGGTGTCAAGGATATCTTTGATACCGCTGACCAGCCATCGGAGTACGGGTCGCCGATCTACGCCGGTCACCGGCCACTTGCTGACGCGTCCGCCGTCGCACTGCTGCGAGAAGAGGGGGCAGTCTGCATCGGAAAAACCGTGACGTCGGAGTTCGCCTTCGCCCATCCGGGACCTACGACCAACCCGCACCGCACAACACACACGCCAGGGGGCTCGTCGATGGGCTCGGCAGCGGCCGTGGCGGCCGGCATGGTGGACTTCGCGATCGGCACCCAGACCGCCGGTTCGATCATCAGGCCCGCAAGCTTCTGTGGCGTGTACGGCTTCAAGCCGACTTTCGGGAGCGTGTCGATTGCTGGTGCCAAAATCTTCGCCCCGTCGCTCGACACCGTCGGCTGGTTCGCCAGGGGCCCCTTCCTGCTCGACCAGGTCCGGGTGGCGCTAACCGGGCAGCCTGAGGCGGCCATGATGGGCGCCGCCCCGACGATCGGGCTCCTGCGAACAGAGCAGTGG
>DATKHZ010000244.1:0-5231 GCA_035509995.1 Acidimicrobiales bacterium
GGCTATGACTTGTTCGGCCCGGCCGTCGCCATTCCGCTCGCTGCCACGCCCGTAGATGCCGCTGCGTACGAGGCAGTACGGGTCGAGGCCGGCTTCCCACGTCACGGCGACGAATTGGACGAGCGCACGATCCCTGCCGAGGCCGGCCTCGTCGAGGCCTCGGTCAGTTTCACCAAGGGCTGCTACACCGGCCAGGAGCTGGTCGCCAGGATCGACTCACGCGGCAGCAACGTGCCCCGCCGTCTGCGGGGCCTGCTGCTCTCGGGCCGCGCGGAGGCTGGCGCGCGGCTCGTAGACCTCGCAACGATCGGGGAGCCGGTAGCTCCGGAAGTTCATGGGAACGCCGGCAAGGAGGTCGGCCGGTTGACCAGCGTGGCGCGTTCTCCCCGTCTTGGATGGGTTGCGCTTGGCTATGTCGGCCGGTCGGTCGAGTTGGGGGCGGCACTCGCGGTAAGGGACGCGAAAGCCGAAGGCGGCGACGTGGAAGCGCGGGTGCAGGTCCTTCCGCTCGCCGAGCGCTGACGCTCTTCAACCAACGTGGGGGACGTAACCGCCGGGGCTCGAACCGCAAAGCCCGCTCGAAGGCGGGTCGAACTCGCCACGGCACACCGGCGCAAGTCCGTCGATGCCCTCGCAATGTACGCCTTCATCGCCCTAGGGCTCCCGGACGGGATGTTGGGCACGGCATGGCCCTCGGTCCGGCACAGCTTCCACTTGCCGCTCGAGGATCTCGGGGTGGTGCTGCTCGCAGGCACCGTCGGCGCCGTTGCCATCTCAGCGGTTTCGGGGCTCGTGATCGAGCGGATCGGCATTGCCCGGACCGTAATGCTCGGTGGAGCGATGGCTGCCACGGGTGCAATCGTCCTCGTCTTGTCGCCGGCGTTCTGGACTTTCGTGCTCGGCGGGGCGGCCATCGGGGTTTCGGCTGCCTTGATCGACGGGTCGATAAATTCCGCCCTCGCGCTTGCGGGGCGCAACAGGCTTCTCAACCTGGTGCACGGCTCCTACGGAATTGGCACAGCCGTCGGGCCTTTGGTTGTGACGGGTGCTGTCCTTCTTGTCTCCTGGCGCCCGGCCTACGGGTTCCTCTTCGTCGCGGACATCGCCCTTGTCGCCGGGTGGTGGCTGGCCGGGCGACACGTCGGCGTCGGTCGTTCCGCCGGCACTGCCGCGGTCGCCGGCACTGGCTCTGTCGCCGACATTGCTCCGGTCGCCGGCACGGCTTCGGTGGCCGGCGCGGCTCCGGTCTCTGGCGTGTCGCCGGCGTCCGCTCTAGCCTCTGCTCCGGTCGGGCCAGCGCCAACCCTGCCACCCATGCTCCCGCCGCTCGCACGATCGCTGGCAGCGCCGGCACTGGGTACACCGGCACAGGGTACGCGGACCCCGGTTACGCCTAGCCCGGGTACCAGCCTGACAAGGCTGCGCCTCGCCACTGTGATTGCGCTGGGCCTCATCGTTTTCATGGTCTACACAGGCTTTGAGGTCTCGGCCGGGCAGTGGGCGGCGAGCTTCGACCGCGGCCCTCTCCACCTCGGCGCCGGTGCAACAGGCCTGGCAACGTTCGGCTACTGGGGAGCACTGACGCTTGTCCGCTTTGGGCTCGCGATCCCACGCCGAAGAAGCGCGCCGCTGGTCGTGGTGCGCTGGGGGTGTGGGACCGCCGCTGTGGGAGCCGCGCTGGTCTGGTGGAGGCCCGCCACGGTCGTTGCCCTAGTGGGCCTCGTCATCATCGGGGCGGCGCTCGCCGGGGTGTTCCCAGCCCTGGTTGCACTGACCCCTGAAAGGGTCGGGGAAGAAATGGCTCGGCACGTGATCGGGTGGCAGATCGGAGCCGCATCGCTAGGCGGTTCGGGGATCTCGGCTGCCTTCGGGGTCGTGTTCCAGCACTACGGACTGAAAAACTTCGGCCCCGCCCTCTTGGTGGTTGCTGCAGTGCTGATAATCGGCTCCGTCGGGCTGGAACGCGCGGCCGCCCCCGCGGCCTCCCGATGACGCAAGGACCAGCTTTGCTCGTAGTTATCACCGGTACTGGCACCGAGGTCGGGAAGACGTGGGTTGGCTGCCAGCTGGTGAGGGAGCTGCGCGCCAGAGGGCTGCGCGTAGCGGCTCGCAAGCCAGCACAGTCCTTTGAGCCCGCCGACGGTCTCACCGATGCCGACCGCTTGGCAGAGGCCACAGGAGAAAAGGCGACCGACGTGTGCCTGCGCCATCGCTGGTACCCCATCGCGATGGCCCCGCCCATGGCGGCCGAACACTTGGGCCTACCGCCGTTCACCTTGGTCGACCTGGTCTCCGAGCTGAAATGGCCGTCACAGGCCGATGTCGGCTTGGTCGAGCTGGCCGGTGGGGCCGCAGCTCCACTAGCCACCGATGGGGACTGCGCCGACCTGGTCGAGCTGCTCCGCCCTGACGTGGTTGTTGTGGTGACCGGCGCCGGCTTGGGCGTTTTGAGCGATGCACGCCTCGCAGCCAGGGCGTTTGGGGCGCGGCCGCTGATCGTGCACCTCAACCGCTTCGACCCCGCTCAGGAGCTGCACGAACGCAACCGCCAATGGTTGGCGCGGCGCGACGGCATGGTCGTGACGGTGGGCCCTCACCAACTCGCGGACGCTGTGGCCGCTTTCAAGGTTGGCTGAGCTGAAACCGAGACTGACCTGAACGAGGAAGCTAGTCCGCGCTGATCGTCCAGCGCATCCTCTGGGAGGCACCCGGTGCGAGCCCGATGAGCCCGAGCCCGTTGTTGAAGGCATCGGGCGCGCAGGTGTAGGGCTCGATCGCAACGCCTTCGCGCTGGTGCGACGGCAGAGTGTCGCCCGTGAACAGCTGGACGAACCTTATGGGTTCGTCGTACTTGCACGTGACCGAAATACCGCCGTCATGCGCCCGCAGATTGGTGACGGCCCTGCCTTCGTCGTCCCGGGCAAGGTCAGTCAGCGTGACGTCGAACCGGGTCGTCCCGATCGGTCTCGGCTCCCTGAAGTCGAACTCGGTACCGTCCACCGGTACCGCCGGTAGCACCGGGCTCAGATCGTCATTGATTTCGAAGTATTTTGCGGCAGGAACGCGGAGCAGGCAGGTGTCGATCCCCGGTGAGCCGGCCATGAAATAGGGATGGACACCCCATCCGAACGGTGCCGTACGAGCGCCGAGGTTCGTTACGGTAGTAGCGATTTCCAGCCCATAGCTTTGCCACGCGTACGATTGCTCGAACTCGAGCGGGAACGGGTACCCCGGCAATGCGAACACGCTGCAGCGCATCGTGACCCGGTCGGCCACGTGCTCGTGAACCTGCCATGTGAACCAGCGCATCCAGCCGTGGATCGCAGAGCCTGCCTTGTGATCGTTGACCGCCAGCTCGAAGTGTTCGCCGTCGAAGTCGTAGACGGCATTGCGGACGCGGCCAGGCCAAGGTGCTAGCAGCTGGCCATAGGCGCCGTGGACCGCGTAGCCGTCGTCGCTAGCGAAGTTGAGCAAGTCGGTGCCCGTCCAGATCACCCTGTGGAGCGTCGCGCCTTGCTCGGTGACGATCGCTTGGCGATCGCCGCTTTTGATCTCGAAAAGCTGACCAGCGCGCATCAGCGCGCGGCTACGGATGTCGGTGCCATCCCCATTAAGGTAGCTGGTCTTGTTTTAGGGGTGCGGGAGCTGAGCGGCGCTCCGAGCGCCTAAGGTCGTTGGCATGCACGACAGCACGCTCCCAGCGACGGGCCTTGGGCCCGGATGGCTCGAAGAGATCGCCGAGTGCTCGCTGGCCCTGCAATGCCCGACGCGCGAGCAAGCCTTGGCAGTCCTGCGTTCGAGCGACGATGAGATGATCGAGGTGGTTGCCGCGGCGGCCCGAGTGCGCCGGGCCTTCTTCGGCAACCGAGTCAAGCTCAACTATCTCGTGAACATGAAAAGCGGGCTCTGCGGCGAGGATTGCTCGTACTGCTCGCAGCGCAGGGGACCGGAGACCGGCGTCCTCAAGTACAACTGGGTCAAGCCGAGCGACGCGGCCGCTGCAGCGGAGCTCGCCGCGGCCCGTGGTGCCAAAAGGGTCTGCCTTGTGGCGAGCGGGCGCGGGCCGAGCGAACGTGACATCGAACGGATCGCCGACACGATCAGTGCGATCCATTCCGGGCACCCGGAGCTCGAAGTCTGCGTGTGCCTTGGCCTGCTTGGCCCTGGACAGGCCGCCCGGGTCAAAGAGGCGGGGGCGTACGCGTATAACCACAACCTCAATACCGCAGCTTCGTTTTACGGCGACATCTGCACCACGCACACTTTCGACGACAGGGTGAGCACTGTGCGCGAAGCAGCTGAAGCCGGCCTTTCGCCGTGCTCGGGGGTAATCGTGGGCATGGGCGAGCCCGATACTGCGCTCGTCGACGTGGCTTTCGCTTTGCGCGAGTTGCACCCTGATTCGGTACCGGTCAATTTCCTGGTGCCGTTTGAGGGTACGCCACTCGCCCGTCACGTCGAGCTGACACCACAAGATTGCCTGCGTGCGCTTGCGATGTTCCGCTTTGTGTTCCCAGACGTCGAGGTGCGCATCGCTGGCGGCCGGGAGATGCACCTGCGGAGCCTCCAGCCGCTCGGGCTTCATATTGCAAACTCGATTTTCCTCGGGGATTACCTCACTTATGAGGGCGCGCCGGGTTCGGCCGACCTAGAGATGATCGCTGACGCCGGCTTTGTCGTAGAAGGTGCTGCCACCGAGACGCTGCCGCGCCATCGGCGCGTCCAGAGCCGCCCGATCGCGCCTGTGCTGCTCCGGCGTGGCCCCGGAGCGGCCTTACCCGGCAACCCTTGAGGCGGCTGGCAGGCCAATCACAACGCGCGTACCGCCGTTCGGTCCCGTCGGCGATTCGGCACGGACTTTACCGCGCATAGCTTTGACGAGCTCGTCCACGATCGCCAGGCCCAGGCCGGAACCGAGCTCGCGGCCCGCCGACAAGCGTGACTGGTAGAGCCTTTCGAAGACCCGTTCTAGATCTGCCCAGGGGATGCCTGGACCATCGTCCTCGACGAAGGCTTCCAGCCAGCCGTCGCTGACGCGTCGTGTGCCCACCGTTACGCGCGAAGTGGCGTATTTCAGGGCGTTTTCGACGAGGTTGGCTACAACCTGGCCCACCCGGTCGGGGTCGGCAACGCAAAGTGTCTCTCCGGTGGGCACTGTCTGCAGTTCGATCGATAGGCCGAGCCCGGACGCGGCCGGCTCGAAGGCTTGAGCGGCCTGGGTGACGACGTCG
>DATKHZ010000245.1:0-6431 GCA_035509995.1 Acidimicrobiales bacterium
CTGCCCGCCACGTCCAGCGGCTTAGGCCGACTGTTTCGTCGGTCGTGGTCATCCCTCTACCGGTCCTCTACTGGCCTTTACCGGTTTGGAGCCGCTCCATAGCGCCAGAATACGTTGATGGCAGGCACCACCCGGCGCCGCATGGCCGCCTTGGCGCGCGTTCCTCAGTTGTTGCTGGTGGATGAGGCGCCGACAAGGACGATCAGCAGCCCTACGGCCGCGAGCACGATGACGACAAAGCCTACGATAATCCCGGCCAGCGCAAGGCCGTTGCCTTGTTGGGCCCCTCCCGATCGCTTGATCTGGCCGCGAGCGACGAAACCGAAGATGACCCCCAGTAGACCTCCGATCCCACAACAAAGTCCGAGGATTGAGCACACCAGAGATGCGATGGCGAGCCCGTTGTTCTTCGGGGCAGGCGGGTATGGGGAGAAGCCGCCGCCGGGATAAGGCTGCGTGTAGCCCGGGGCGCCGTAGCCGGTCTGGCCGTAGCCGGTCTGGCCGTAGCCCGTCTGGCCGTACGCTCCTTGCGGGTAGCCAGTCGGCGGGTAGCCAGTCGGCGGGTAGCCGGTCTGGCCGGGGCCCTGTGGGTACGCGGCCTGCCCGTAGCCGGGACCGGTTTGCCCGTAGCCGCCTGGAGCCTGGCCGTAGCCCGGCTGGTCGGCAGGAGCCTGGCCGTGGCCCGGCTGGCCGGCGCCCGGCTGCCCATAACTCGTAGCGCCGTAGGCACCCGGGTCGGTGCTGGGGTTGTCGCTCGCCGATGGTGCTTGAGGTGGCTGCTGCGCGCCGCAGGCCTCGCAGTTTTGCCCGGGAAGTACCGGGGCTCCGCAGTTCGTGCAGTGCACGGCGCCTCCTCTTGGCTGCCGCGAACTCTACCACCGGCCTGTTGTGGCCCCCTGGAAAGCGGTCGTTACCCCCTGCAAAGCGAGAGCTTCATTGGGAGCACGCGGGGGCCGTTCGACCGTCTAGAGCTGCCAGGGCAGGGACAGGGAATTGGTCATGGAGACCATAAGCCCGGAAACACCGGCGAAGATCGTGAACCCGGCACAAATGACCAGAACAGCGCTGGTAGCTGCAGGCACACGGACCCGGGTGGTGGGGGCGGCCCGCAAGGCAAGCGCCGTGTCCCGGCCGGACAACCCGGCGACCGCGATCGCTTGCAGGTCGGAGGCCCCATAGGCGGGCCCGCCGTCCGCTCCATCGGTCGCCGGTTGGTCCTCTGGCGCGCTGTATACGAGGAAAGCGATCCGCAAGTAGAAGAAGGCAGCGATTGCGGCGCCCAACATACCGATGACAGCCAGCTCGTACTGGCCCTTCCCGATCACGGCCGAGATGACGACCCATTTCCCGAGAAATCCACTGGTGAGCGGTACGCCAGCTTGTCCTAGCAGTAGCACTAGGAGCGCAGCTGCCAGCCATGGGCTGCGTGCGGCCAGCCCGCGGACAGCGCCGAGGTCGTTTCGGGCCTCACCCCTGCCCTGCAGGACGCTGACGACCGCTAAGGTGCCGATAACCAAAAAGACATAAGTGAACAGGTAAAAGCACACCCCTTTCACCCCGCTCGCGGTACCGGACTGCAGCCCGATCAGCACGAAACCCGCCTGGCTTATCGACGAATAAGCGAGCATGCGTTTCAAGTCCGCCTGGGCGAGGGCGAGCACGGCGCCAACAAGCACCGAAGCCGCGGCCAGGGCCCATATGATCGGGCGCCAGTTGGACGTCTCCGTCGGGAGCGCGAGCATCAGGACGCGGACCAGGCCGGCAAACCCGCCGGCCTTGGCGACTGCGGCCATGTAGCCGACAAACGGCGTCGGTGCTCCCTGGTACACGTCCGGCGACCAGAAATGGAACGGCACGGCGGCCACCTTGAAGCCCAGGCCAACGATCACAAGGCCCATGCCGGCCAGCAACACCCCGGTGTGCACCACCGTGTTGGTGGCGAGGAAAACGATTATCTCGAAGTACTGCGTCGAACCAGTCGCGCCGTAAATGAGGGCCACTCCGTAAATGAATATTGCGGAGGAGAACGAGCCGAGGATGAAGTACTTGAGGCCTGCCTCGCCGGATGCGGTCCTGCGCCGGTGGTAAGCACTCATCGTGTACAGGGCAATGGACATTATCTCTAGGCCGAGGAACAGGCTGATCAAGCTTGCGGCGTCGGCCATCAGCACCGCCCCGGTCGAGCAGGCCATCATGAGCACGTATGGCTCCGGGCCGTCCAGGTTCTCCCGGGTCAGGTAGCCGTCAGAGACGAGTGCCCCCAGCAGCGTTGCAGAACCGAACAGGATGGCGAAAAATGCTGCAAAGCGGTCATAGTACAGCTGACCGCCCATGGTGAACGAGTTGGTAAGGGGAGTGAAAGTGCTGGGCAGTTGGAACCATTGCACGAGACCGTCGATGATGGTGCCCAGGCTGGCAAGTACGGTAATGGCGGCCCAGAGACCGGGGTAACGGCGTTTGGGGAGCATGGCCGCCAGGAACAGGGCCACCAGCGCGCCCCCGCCAAGCAAGAAGATCGGGGCCAGGGCCGGGTAGTTGATTGATATCGAGATCGAACCCTTGGCCGTGCAGAGGCCCGACACGGTGCCCGTGGCGGAGCTGATCGTGCACCCGGCTGCGACGAAGCTCATTTTGAGCCTCCCGCGCCGGCTGCCGACGTCTTTTGGCCACCCACCGGCAGGTCGACCACCTGGTCCGGTGGTACGGCGAAGGTGCCGTGCCCAACGCCTTGGCTCGGGATGCGCAAGGTCGGGTCGGCGTACTCGACATGGGCGACCAGGTGGTCAACCGCCGGCTGTATGCGATCGAGCAGAGGCTGCGGGTACACCCCGATGAAGATAATCCCTGCCAGCAGCGGTGCCACAGCAAAGCGCTCCAGCCAGGTCATGTCGCGGATCCCTGCGTTTACCGCCTGGGCAGGGCCGTGGAAGACGCGCTGGTAGGCCCATAGGAGGTACACGGCTCCTAGCACAACTCCCGTCGTGGCAACGACTGCCCACCAACGATGGGTGATGAAGGTACCTACGAGCACAAGGAACTCACCTATGAAACCGTTCAGGCCGGGCAGGCCGATGTCGCTCATGATGACAGCCATGAAGACCCACCCGAGCACGGGCATGACGGTCTGAAGACCGCCAAGCTCGGAGAACTGGTACGTCCGCCGCCGCTCCCAGATCATCCCTACCAGGAGGAACAGTGCCCCCGTCGACAGCCCGTGATTAACCATCTCGATTATCCCGCCAGTGATCCCCTGGGTGGTGAACCCGAAGAGGCCGATCACAATGAACCCCACCCCCGCCACCGTCCCATAGGCAACCAGGCGCTTCAGGTCCCGCTGCATCGCTGCCACGACCGAGCCCCAGATGATGCCTATCGCGGCGAGCGTCAGGGCCACTGGTGCCAGCTTGACCGCGCCCTCTGGGAACATGAAAATTCCCCAACGCAGGATGCCATAAGCACCGAGCTTGAACAGGATCCCAGCCAGGACCATCGAACCGCCGGTCGGGGCCTCGGTGTAAGCGTTGGGCATCCATGTGTGGAACGGGACGAGCGGCATCTTGACGGCGAACGCCACCCCGAAGGCGGCGAGCAGCCATTCCTGGTCTGCCACCGGCAGGTGCATGGCGCCTCGTGCAAGGTACACGATGTCAAAGGAAGCCCCCGAGCTGCTCTTCGCTTGGACGAGGAAAAACGTGGCCAGGATCCCGACGAAAAGGAAGGCCGAACCAGCGAAGGTGTAGAGGAAGAACTTGGTTGCCGCATAGCCCCGCTTTGGCCCGCCGCTGCTCACGATGACGAAGTAGCCCGGTACCAGCGTGACTTCGAACGCTACGAAGAACAGAAATGCGTCGAGCGAGAGGAAACTGGCCATGCAGGCGGACTCGAGCAGGAGCATCCAACCGAGGTATGCCCTCTGGGAGCGCTCCACGGGGGGGCTCGCCATGGCAATGGGGAACAGCAGCGCCGTCATTGCGACGAGGAACAGCGAAATGCCGTCCACCCCCAGGTACCACGAAATATCGAGCGCCGAGAACCATGGCCCCTTGCTGATGAACTGGAACCCAGCGTTCGCATTGCCTGTCTTGAACGCAACGACCATCCAGGCCACGAACGCCAGCTCGATCACCCCGGCGGCAAGGGCCAGCCGTTTTGCAAATGTCGCGGCAAAAGATCGCGGCATGAGGGCGACTGCGCCAGCCGCCCCCGCGGGCAGGAAGACGATCACTTCCAAGACCGGGAAGCCCATGTTCAGCTCCCGGTCCGGAAGGTCAGGTAGACAAGGACCACGACGAGGCCGATCCCGATCCCGAGCGCGTAGCTGCGGATATAGCCGTTTTGCAACTTCCGCAGTACGCGCCCGGAAAGGCCCAGGGACGTCGCGACCCCGTTGACGGCGCCGTCAACGACCTTGGTGTCCATGACGAAGGCGAGCGCGTTCGCCATGGCGCGCAGCGGGCCGGAGACTGTTGCCGCCACGATATCGTCGAAGTACCAGGCCTTCCGGAGGAAGTTCGGCTCGAGCTTCGGGTGCGTCGCGGTCCTCCAAGTGGTGAGGCCGAGGCCGAGACCTGTCAGGGCGACAGCAGTCGTCACCAGCGACAGCGCCCACTTGGTACCGGTGCTGACCGCTGCCGAGGTAGCCGCAGGGAAGATCGGGCTCAAGAAATGCGACAAAAAGTTGAAGTGCCAGGCCGGGAAATTGATGCCGCCGCCCAACACGGCGGCTATCGCCAGCACCACTAGCGGAACGGCCATCGTCCAGGTCGGGTCGCGGGGCTCTGCTTCCTCATGAGCGACAGCCGGCAAGCCGGGCCCGCTCCCCTCTTCACCGGCGGCGTGATCTTTTCCTCCCGCATTCTCGTCGTCCGAGCCATGAACGCCGCCCGAGCCACCGACAGGGACTGGCCGCGCCTCGGTCCAGCGGGCCTGGCCAGTGAACACGAGGGCGAACTGGCGGCTCATGTAATAGGCGGTGAGACCCGCCGTAACGAGTGCGATTGCCCAGAGCACCTTGTTCATTCCCCACGCCGACGCCAGGATAGCGTCCTTCGACCAGAAACCTGCCAGCGGTGGTACCCCCGAGATCGCCAGCCAGCCGACGGCAAAGGTCAGTGCCGTCAGAGGAAGGTACTTGGCGAGGCCACCCATTTGCTTCATGTCCTGTCGGTTCGCCATTGCGTGGATCACCGCCCCGGCAGCCAGGAACAGGAGCGCCTTGAAGAAGGCGTGGGTCAACATATGGAAGATCCCGTTCACGTAATCTCCGGCCCCGATGGCGAGGAACATGTACCCGAGCTGGGAAACCGTCGAGTAGGCCAGGGCCTTTTTTATGTCGTCCTGAGCGCAGGCGATCGTAGCGGCAAGGAAGGCTGTGCCTGCTCCCGTGCAGGCGACGACCCAGGAGGTGGCGTGGGCGTAGTGCAGCATGGGTGCCACGCGGGCCATCAGGTAGACGCCCGCGGTGACCATCGTCGCCGCATGGATGAGAGCTGAGATAGGCGTCGGGCCTTCCATGGCGTCGGGCAGCCAGATGTACAGCGGGATCTGGGCCGACTTGCCGATCGCGCCGAGGAAAAGCAACAGCGTTATGGCCGTCGCTGTGGTCCCGTCGATCGCACCCGGTGTGGCTGTGAGGAGGCCTGTTGCGTGGCCCTTGACCACGGTGCCCAGGACTGCTGAATAGTTGAGCGAACTGAAGTGGGCGAACATCAAGAACATGGCGAGAAGGAAGCCCACGTCGCCGACGCGGTTGGTCACGAAGGCCTTTTTGGCCGCGACGGCCGCAACCTCGCGCTGGAACCAGAACCCGACCAACCCATATGAACAGAAGCCCACTCCCTCCCACCCGAGGAAGGAGAACAAGAAGTTGTCCGCCAGGACAAGCACGACCATCGAGAACAGGAACAGGTTGAGGTAGACGAAGAACCGGTCGAAGCCCGGGTCGCGGTGCATATAACCGATCGAGTACATGTGGATGGCCGTAGAAACCCCGGTTACGAACAGCGCCATGGTGATCGAAAGCGGGTCCATCTGCAGGCCTGCGTTCGCGTGCAGGCCGGCGACGGGGAACCAAGTGAAGATGTTCAGGTCGGTGACCCGTTCGCCGGCGGGCTTGCCGAGCATGGTGACCCAAACCACGAGGGAGGCGATGAACGATCCGCCCGCGGCCACCGTACCGACCCAGCCGGCGACCGGTTCTCCCAAGCGGCGCCCCAGGACAAGGTTGATGACAAAGCCAAGAAGCGGCAGCGCGACTATGGCGTAGGCGGCGTTCACGATGTCGCCTCAGCCTTTCAGCGAACTGATGTCGTCAGCGGTGGCCCCGCTGCGCCGTCGGTAGATCGCGACGATGATGCCCAGGCCGACGACGACCTCAGCGGCTGCGACGACGAGCACGAAGAACACCGAGTCCTGACCACCAAGGTCGTTCA
>DATKHZ010000246.1:0-3857 GCA_035509995.1 Acidimicrobiales bacterium
GCCTGCGCCTGTGCAGCTTCTGCCGCTGCGGCAGCGGCAGCAGCAGCTCTCTCTTCGGCCAAGCGCTGGGCTTCCTCCCGTTGTTGAGCCGCTAGTTCTTCCGCTTCGATCTGCCGCACGAGGGTACCGATCTGACCTTTCACGCCCTGTTGCAGGGCGATCAGTTGGTCCTGTGCGGCTTGTACCCGCTCGCGGTCTGTCTTGAGCCGGCTGACCTGCTTCGCAGCAGCGTTCCTTGCGAGGACGAGCTGGGCTCGGTCGGTGCTGGCCACCGCTGCGGCCAGGCGGTAGCTGTCGAGCGCGTCCGACTGGTCAGATGCGAATGTCTCTTCGAGCTCTTGGCCGACCAATGCGTCGTTTAGGTTGCTCAGCGGTACCGAGCCGGCTAGTGAGAACTGCGGCCCATCGCCCACGTAGGCCGCCACAGCAACTTGGCGGAGGTAGGCGACCGCACGGCCTTGGTCCGCCTCGGCGCCTCTCAGCTGCTTTGCCGCTGCTGCTACACGGGCGTTGGCCTGCTGCAAGGCGACGACGCCGCCGTCGTACTGCTCGCCGAGTGCAGCCTCGGTCTGGCCGAGAGCGGAGATCTTGCCCGCAAGTATTTGGGCTTCGGCGCGCAAGTTGGCGAGCTGGTCAGCGCCGGCTGACGGGACTGCCGAGCTGAGGGCAGCTGAAGCGACAAGAAGGGCCGCGATCACCAAACCGGCGTTGCGACGTAAATTCGGTTTTAGCGGCGTCACAACGCGCTGAACGCTAGGTGAAAAGTAAGGTACGGGTCAAGGACCGCCCTGATGGCGCTGTTCGGCTGGGGTGCAAATTGCGCAAAATGGTACTAATAACGTTTATACGAACGCTGTTAGTGCGCGCGCGGTAGAGGTGTATCGCTTTCCCTCCCTTTCCACGTCGGTCGCTAAAGGCGCTCAACGATCATTGCCATTCCCTGGCCACCGGCGACGCACATAGTCTCGAGGCCGACCGTGGCGTCGGCGGTGCCGAGGCCATTGAGCAAGGTCGTCATGATCCTTGCGCCGGTCATACCGAAGGGGTGACCCAGGGCGATAGCTCCACCGTGCACGTTGAGGCGGTCTTCGTCGATCCCGAGGTTCTGCGCACAGGGGATGACCTGGGCGGCGAAGGCCTCGTTGAGTTCGACGAGGTCGATGTCGGCCATCGTCATGCCCGCCCGCGCGAGGGCTCGACGGCAGGCCTCGACCGGGCCGAGGCCCATGACCTCTGGGTCGATCGCCGAAACCCCGCTCGCCACGATGCGTGCCATCGGCCTTATTTTGAGCTGGCGAGCCTTCCTGTCGCTCATCAGGAGCACGGCTGCGGCTCCGTCGTTGAGCGGGCAACTATTTCCTGCGGTTACTTCCCCGTCCGGGCGAAAGGCTGGCTTCAGCTCAGCCATGGCCTCCATGCTGGTACCCCGCCGAGGGCAGTCGTCGCGGAGAACCCAGGTCCCGTCCGGCAGCGCGAGCGGGACGATCTCCCGGGCGAAAAAGCCACTGTCTTGCGACGCGACAGCCAGTTCCTGGGACCGTAAGGCGAAGAGGTCCATGTCCTCGCGCGAGACAGCGCAGAGCTCGCGTACGTTCTCGGCCGTCTGGCCCATGGCTATATAAATGTCGGTGAGCCGGTTGGGGCTTCCTATGTCAAGCGGCGCCCAAGCTGGTGACCCGCCCAAGGTCCTTTCAGCCGTACGGCGCTCAGCCTGCTCGAAGCGGGGGTTGTGTGTAGCGGGCATGTCATCGGCGCAACCCAGTACGAACCTGCTGATCGACTCGACCCCGCCGGCCACGCAAACGTCGCACTCGCCTGCCACGATGGCGTGCGCCCCCATCCTGATGGCCTGGAGGGAGGAGGCGCAATAGCGGTTGACGGTGGTGGCCGGCACCTCGGTGAGCCCGCAAAGCAGCGCCACGACACGCGCAATGTTGTAACCCTGTTCACCTGCGGGAGAGGCGCAGCCCCAGATCAGGTCTTCAATTTCGGGAGGCTTGAGGTCCGGGACCTCGGAGAGTAGCGCCAATAGGATCTGAGCGGACATGTCGTCGGCTCTCAGCTGCACAAGGGATCCCCTGAAGGCTCGCCCGATGGGGCTCCTAACGGCGGCGACGATCACGGCTTGGTTCATAGGTCTATGCCATCTTTGCGCTTACGGCTTCTTAGAGCGAGGCGAGGTTGACGTCGGCGGAAACCGTCGAACCTGCTTCAACCTCCACTAACGAGCGCACGGCGCCGAACGCTGCCGCACCCACCGTGTAAGGCCCCTCCGGGATCTCGGAAAAGCGGTAGCTGCCCGCCCCATCGGTCCCGGTAGTTGCGACGACCGTGCCAGTCCGGTCCGTCAAGGTTACCTGGACACCAGGCACCCACCCACCGCCCGGCCCCGTCACCGCGCCGTAAAGGTGGCCTACCCCAATCAGGGCGACCTCGATCGCCAGCGTTTGGGCACGGTCGACCACTACCGGTACTTCGACCGTGCGGTAGCCGTCGTTCCGGACCACCAGTTCGTAGCTGCCCTCGAGCACGTCCGTGAGCGAGAAACAGCCGTCCTTGCCGGTCCGGTACCGAGCCTCTATCTCCCCGTCCGGGCAAACAAGCTCAATATCGACGCTCATCGGCAAACCGTCCTTGGCGGTGGTTACCTTGCCGGTCATGGAGCCGATGCCGAAGAGGTTCAGCCAGGCCTGCGCCTCCTCCGAGCTCAGCGCGAACGTACTGGCGGCAGGCCTGAAGTGCGGCGCAGCGGCGATCAGCGTATAGGTACCTTCCAACATGTCACCGACGGCGAACACGCCGTCCGAGCCGGCGATAGCGTGCCCCGCTTCGTCGCCGTCCAACGTGACCAGGGTTACCAGGGCGCCGGCCAAGGGCTCACCGGTGGCGGCCGTGACCTGGCCACGCACCCAGCGCCTCCCCGTACTCGCTGCGATGGGAGCGTCGGCACCTTCAGGCCCTGGCTCGGTGAGAACCCCATCTTCATGGCCGCCACCTTCGGGCGCGGCCTCGGCGAGAACCTCCTCTTCAGGGCCCGCACCTTCGGGCGCGGCCTCGGCGAGAACCTCCTCTTCAGGACCTGCACCTTCGGGCGCGGGCTCGGCGAGAACCTGATCTTTATCCTCATGCGGTGCCTGCCACCCGGCCCACCCGGGCCATGCCTGCACTGCCGGGATCCTTGCGAACGAGGGGACCATGGGCGCCGCAGTCTCCGGCTCGGCGGGCAGGTCGCCGGGAGCCAGCGCCTCGGTGATCAGTTCGTCGGCGGCCAATTCGTCGGCGGCCAATTCGTCGGTGGCCAGTTCGTCGGTGGTCAGTTCGTCGGTGGTCAGCGCCTCGGTGGTCAGCGCCTCGGTGGCCAGTTCGTCGGTGGTCAGCGCCGCTAGCTCTCTCAGTCTGGCCAGCTCGCCCTGTGTATTGCGCTCGTCGGTGCTGGTGGAACCGTTGGGGCGTGGGGGAGTTGCCACCGTTATGCCGAGCGCGGCCAACGTGGCCGCCGACGATGGCTCGGGCACGGGTGTTGCCGCGCCGGCCGGTTCGGGCCGGGCACCGTTGGCCGATGGGGCGGCGGTTCGACCAGGTGCAGCTCCGTTGCCAGAGCTCTGGCTGCTCAGGCTCTCACCGCGCCGTTGGCTAGCTCCGGCCCTCGGGACGTCCCTCGAGCGGGTCGACAGTGCCAGCACGGCCGACGCTATTGCGACAAAGGCCGCCACGAAAAAGACGTCGTGCATCGCGTCGGCAAAGCCCCTCTGGATTATAGGAAGGATTTGGGAGCGAAGCGCGGCAGGAGTGGATCTCAAAGCTTGTGCAGTGCGGTCGTCGAGAACGAGGCTGGCGATGGTGGGGTTTTCGTTGGC
>DATKHZ010000247.1:0-6174 GCA_035509995.1 Acidimicrobiales bacterium
AGACTCTTGGGTGCCCTAAGAACCAGGTCGACTCTGACAAGCTCGCAGGCCTGCTCGAGTCGCAGGGCTACCGGCCGGCTCGGCGGGCCGACCAGGCCGACCTTGTGGTGGTGAACACCTGCGCTTTCATAGAGGCCGCCCGAGAGGAATCGATAGGGACAGTGCTGGAGCTGGTCGCGACCAAGAAGCAGGGCGCCAAGCTCGTGGTCACCGGGTGCATGGCTGAGCGCTACGGCGACGAGCTCGCGTCTGCGCTCCCAGAAGTGGACCGCGTCGCTGGCTTCGGTGTGCCGGTCGATTTCGCGCCCACGCGGCTCGCCCGGTCCACGCGGCTCGCCCGGTCCGCGCCGCTCGCCGAGTCCGCGTCGCTCGCCCGGTCCGCGCCGCTCGCCCGGTCCGCGAGTGCCCCCGCAGTTGGTCGGCCCGTCCCGAGCTTCGACCTTTTGAACCTGCCCCGGCCGCCGGCGCGGGCACCCTGGGCCTACGTAAAGGTCGCCGAGGGCTGTGACCGGCACTGCGGGTTCTGCGCCATCCCGTCGTTCCGCGGCCCCCAGCGTTCGCGCACGGCTTCGGACATCCTCGCCGAAGTCGACGCGCTTGGTGCGGCGGAGGTCGTCCTCGTGGCCCAAGACCTCGTTTCGTGGGGCAGGGACGTCACCGGTGGCGCCACGACAGGGTTGCCGGAGGCCGGCTTGGTACCTCTTTTCCACGAAGTCCGCAGGCGCGTGGACCGTGTGAGGCTCCTGTACCTCTACCCGTCGGGGCTGAGCCAAGAGCTGATCGAGGCCGTCGGCGCAAGCGGGTGCCCGTACTTCGACCTTTCCTTGCAACACGTGTCCAGGCCTTTGCTCCGCAGGATGCGCCGCTTCGGCGACGGTGACCGGTTCCTAGGCAAGATAGCCAGCATCCGCCAGAGTTTCCCGGAGGCGGCACTTCGTTCGTCGTTCATCATCGGGTACCCGGGTGAGACCGAAGAGGACCACGATGCCCTGCTGAGTTTCCTCGAGGCGGCCCAGCTGGACTGGGTCGGTTTCTTTGCGTTTTCGAAGGAGGACGGCACTTACGCCGCAGGCCTGCCCGAACAGGTACCTTCGTCTCTTGTGGTGGAACGGACCAGGGAGTGCTCCGAGCTTCAGGACGCGATCACCGCCCGCAAGAGAGCCGGGCTTGTAGGCACCACCTGCCAGGTCCTGGTCGACGCACCCGGCACGGCGAGGAGCCACAGGGAGGCACCGGAGATCGACGGCATCATTCGCGTGCCGCGCGACCTCAAGGTGGGTTCGTGGGTGCAGACAAGGATTGTTGAGGCGGAGGGACCAGACCTCGTCGGCGTCCCGGTGGCAGCATGAGCGGTACCGCGACCGCCGAGGCGCCATCGCCGTGGAGGCTGAGAACGGCCGCCAATGGCATCACGATGACGCGTATTGTCGCCACGCCGCTGCTTATTTTGGTCGTGCTGTGGGCCACTCCCTCTTGGGGGGCGCTCCTGCTCTGGGCGGCGCTGGCTTTTAGCGACTTCGCCGACGGCTGGTTGGCGCGCCGACGAGGACCGAGTGCGTCGGGCGCTTTCCTCGACCCGCTCGCGGACAAGTTCCTTGTCCTTGGAGCCCTAGCCGCGATGGTCGCCATCGGCGACGTCAGTTGGGCCCCGGTGGCTCTGCTCGGTGGACGGGAGGCCGTGATCACCTCTTACCGGGTGATAGTGGCCCGCCACGGCGTCAGCGTCCCGGCCCGCGTGGTGGCAAAAGCGAAGACGTTGGTCGAGTTCCTGACCGTCGGCCTAGTGCTCTTGCCGGACAGGTCCTGGTCCTCCCGGTTGACCGTTGCGCATCTAGCCTTGTGGCTGGCCGTCATATTGGCCTGGGCAAGCGCGGTGCAGTACCTCATGGACTCGCGTGCAGGTCGGCGCGCCGTAGCCACCGGCGTTTAGGGGAAGCCGCCTGTGGACTGCGAGGTCCTGGCCATTGGGACAGAACTCCTGCTCGGCCAGATCGTGGATACGAATTCCTCGTGGATCGGTGAGCAACTGGCGGGGGTCGGGATCTCGTGTTTCCAGCAGACCAAGGTGGGCGACAACCACGCCCGGATTGTCGCAGCCTTGCGGGCGGCCCTCGAGCGCACCGACGCCGTCATTTGTTGCGGTGGCCTGGGCCCAACGCAGGATGACATCACGCGCGAGGCCATCGCCGAGGTAATGGGTGCGCCATTGCTGCGAGACCCTGCTCTTGAGGACCGCCTGAGGGAGCGCTTTGCCGGCCGGGATATCCCCGTCATCAATTACAAGCAGGCTGATTTGCCTGTGGGCGCAATGCCGATCCTCGCCGACGCCGGTACCGCCCCGGGTTTGATCTGTCCCGTGGGCGAGAAGGTCATTTACGCCGTGCCTGGGGTGCCGTCCGAGATGCGCGAGATGCTCGAGCGGTCAGTGCTACCCGACCTCGTTGGTCGTTCAGGGGAGAACGCGATCATCCGCAGCCGGTTCCTCCGAGTTTGGGGGATGACAGAGTCGAAGGTGGCGGAGGTGGTAGGTCCCCGCGTCACAGCGTTGGAAGGGACGAGCACCACGATCGCCTTCCTCGCGAGCGCGACGGAGGGTGTGAGAGTGCGCATCACGGCGCGTGCCACTGGCGCCGACGCCGAAGCGGCCGTGCTGCATGCGCTCGACGCAGAACAGCGTGAGCTCGAGGCGCTCTTGGGTGAGGCAGTCGGCGGGGTGGACGACGAGGGCCTCGAGGTTGTGGTTGGGCGCTTGCTTGCTAGCGCTGGGCTTCGCCTGGCCGTGGCGGAGTCACTGACAGGCGGCATGCTTTCGGCTCGGCTCACTGCAGTCCCCGGCGCCAGTGGCTGGTTCGCCGGCGCCGTCGTATCCTATGGCGAGGACGTAAAGCGGGCATTGCTAGGCGTCGGCCCGGGGCCAGTAGTCAGCGCACAGGCGGCAGGCGAAATGGCGGTCGGAGCTGCCAGCCTGTTGCACACCGACATCGGACTTGCCCTTACCGGTGTCGCGGGACCGGCAGAGGCCGACGGCCAGCCGGTTGGGACCGTCTTTGTAAGTCTTTCAGGCAACCTTTCGGGTACAAACGGAGATCCAGCGCAACCCGAGGTAGTGAGGCTTTCGTTGGGTGGCAACCGCTACTTGGTGCGAGAGCGTGCGACAACGTCGGCACTTGACCTGCTACGTCGCAGGCTGCTCGAAAGGGGTGCTGGTCAGCCGAACCAGTGAAGAGCGAGCACCTCGGCCACGTGCTGACGCAAACTTGCGCGGCGTTCGCTGAGGTGGTCGCGCTCTTGGCGCATGTGGTCGGCTTGCTCGCCGGTCTGCCAACTCATGGGCATGTCCAGGATCGCTTCGGCTTCCTGGTTGGAATAGCCGAACGGCTCCTGTTGCAACGCAAATAGAGCGGAGTGCCTGTCTTGGGAGAACTGGATGACCTGGTTTACCTCGCCCAGCCGGGACAGGGCGTCCAGGAGCCCATGGAGCACCTGAAGCCGTCCTTCCAGCTGCGCTAGCTCGGTTGACAAACCCGGTGAGGTCAGATCCAGGACAGCGCCCAAAGCCTCGTCGGTTGGATGGAACGTCGTCATCGGACCTCCGCGGGGCCAGCAAACCGAACCGTTGTTGTTGGCGACTTATCAAGCGAACAACTTGTAAACACGTCCATACAAGTATCGCACAATAAGGTGCGGAACGGGACGAACGTTGCGGAAATTTTGGCAATGCTGTAACCGCGCCGCCCGCTGTTGCAGCAAGGCCGGAAGGGCAGTGGTTAGTTTAAGGCAGCGGACCCCGAAAGGCGTGTGTGAGCGCGCACATGAACAGGTGCGCGCTCACACATGGATCGTCTGGAGTTCTGCATCGCCTTCCGGGTTTGTTCATCCCATCGTCTTTGACGGTCATCGCGGAATGTCTTAGAGCCGCCTGGAGGAACTTAGGAAGCTCCTCCAGGCGATCTCGGCGCACCCGTCGCAGCCTCGGCGGCCCGGGACCGTGGCCGCTCGCCTCCGATTGGGGTGTGGTGCCCTCGGCAGCCCGCTCAGTCTTCGAGGACGAGAGGCTCGTCGTTTGCCTGCTCGTCGCCGGCGTCGGTACCGGGGGTAGCGGTGGTACCGACTTTTTGACGCACTTTCTCGGAGATCTCGATCACGAGCTCGAGGTTCTCTGCGAGGAACGCCTTGGCATTTTCACGCCCCTGGCCTATCTGCTCGCCTTCGTAGGTGTACCAGGCGCCAGACTTGCGCACTAGGCCGAGATCGGTGGCAACGTCGAGCAGCGTGCCCTCGCGGCTGATGCCCTTGCCGTACATGATGTCGAACTCGCACTGCTTGAAGGGCGAGGCGCACTTGTTCTTCACGACCTTGACACGCGTGCGGTTGCCCACGACCTCCGCGCCGTCCTTGATGGACTCGATGCGGCGGATGTCGAGGCGGATCGACGCGTAGAACTTGAGCGCTCTCCCACCAGGCGTCACCTCGGGGCTGCCGAACATAACACCGATCTTCTCCCTTAGCTGGTTGATGAAGACGGCGATCGTGTTGGACTTGTTGAGGTTGGCGGTCAGCTTGCGCAGTGCTTGCGACATGAGGCGTGCTTGCAGGCCGACATGGGTGTCGCCCATCTCGCCTTCGATCTCGGCGCGAGGGGTGAGAGCGGCAACGGAGTCGATGACTATGACGTCAAGCGCCCCGGAGCGGATGAGCATGTCGGCGATCTCGAGGGCTTGTTCGCCCGTGTCGGGCTGGGAGATGAGGAGGTCGTCGACGTTGACCCCGATCGCCTTGGCGTAGATGGGGTCCATCGCGTGCTCGGCGTCGATGTACGCACAGATGCCACCGTTGCGCTGTGCCTCGGCCACGACATGCATGGCCAGGGTGCTCTTACCTGACGACTCTGGCCCGAACAACTCCACGATGCGGCCGCGGGGCAAGCCGCCTATGCCGAGGGCTAAGTCAAGCGAAAGCGCCCCTGTCGAGATCGACTCGATCTGCATATGGGTGTTCTCGCCCATGCGCATGATGGCGCCCTTGCCGAACTGCTTCTCGATCTGGCCCATGGCCATTTCCAATGCCTTGTCACGCTCCACCAGGACCGTCCTCTCAGTTTGTCTGTACGTGTACTGCATGCCGGCGAGCAACCTACGAGCCGGGTGTGACCAAATGGGCCGACCGGTTGAGCAGGTGCCAAAGCCCTGTGCGCTTGACCGGGCCCCTTGCGGGGCTCGGTACGTGTTCGGTGCTATCTAACTCCACGCGTGTAACTCGTCGAATGCTAACACCAAACATATGTTCGGTGGTGGATCCCGGATCCTGCTTTAGGCTCGCGCTGCGGGTGCTTGCGACGGGTGCTTGCGACGGGTGCTTGCGGCGGGTGCCGAGCGCCGTCGGGCCGGGACGCATGCCTGGCGACGAACTCGCCTCAGAGGAACGGGCTCGTCCCCACGCGTATCCTTACGTCCATCCGACGTACCGGCACGAGAAGACGGGGTTCTCGGCGTGGTTCCGGCCTTCTTGGCGTGTGCGGATGGACATCTGTTGCTCGTGGCACGCCAGGAAGGGTCGAACCACGCCACGAATGTCCCACCACGCCGAGAAGCGCAGACCACGCCGAGAAGCGGCAAGCCGGGAAGCGGCCGGGAAGCGGCGAACCGCGCGCCCAGACGCGCCAGACCACGCCGAGAGGACCCATTGGAGGCTCGGATCCAGACGGCGCGCCACTCCGTTGCCGCCCAGGGCTGCCCTCAAGAACGTCAAGACGGACTAGATCGCAGCGAGCCCGGGAAAGGGAACTCTTCCAGCACCCGGTAACGGGCCCTGTCGGGGTGAAGCTCGCTCTCGACGAGGGTCAGGGACGTAACGGTCCAGGACAACGCGAGGGGGGTCAGCAAACGTGTTGCTCGGCGGAGGTCCAGGCCCTGGCGGCCCCGGGCCAGTGTGACGTGGCCGTAAAAGCTCCGCGATGGCGGTGGCTTGCCGATCGTGGCCGTCAGTCGCTCGACCTCGTTGGCCACCTGAGCCAGGCCCTCGACCGGCCAGATCAGAAGGCCAGGGCCAAGAAAGCGAGTGCCGGGCCCGCCGTCAGCCAAAGGTGCCTCGCCGGAAGCGTCCACGACGCGAGTCAGCACGGCTGAGGCGTCAGTCACCGCTCGAGCGTCGATGTCCCCGAAGAACCTGAGCGTG
>DATKHZ010000248.1:0-4086 GCA_035509995.1 Acidimicrobiales bacterium
AGAGGATCCCGCCCGTTGCCAGCCGGTCGATGTTCGGGGTCTTGACGCGCCCCCCGAGGCCTCCGTAACAGCCGAGGTCACCGAAGCCCGTGTCGTCCAGGACGACGATCACTATGTTGGGCGCGCCGACACGAGCGTCCCGAATAGGCCGAACAGTTGCCTCCTGCGCTCGGGAACTTTGCGCTACGGAACGTTCCTCACTTGACCGCGCCGGCGAGCATGCCGCGGACGAAGTACCGCTGGAACGACAAGAACACCGCTAGCGGGATGACGATCGAGGCCATCGACCCGGTAGCGATGATCCAGAAGTTGGCCGCTAGTGCCCGTTCCTGGTCGTAGATGAACAGCGTGATCGGCACGTGCGGGTCCGCTCCCAGGATGACCAGCGCTACCAAGAGGTCGTTCCAGGTCCATATGAACTGGAAAATCGCCAACGATGCCGAGGCCGCGATGCCGATGGGGGCCACGACGCGGGCGAACAACGTCCACTCTCCAGCACCGTCCACGCGGCCGGCTTCGATCAGGTCCTTCGGGATCCCCCGGAAGAAGTTGCGCATCAAGAAGATGCCAAACGGGAGGCCAAAAGCGACGTGAAAAATTACCACGCCCGGTATCGTCCCGTAGGGGTTCCAGCCCGTCCACTTGCCCATGTCGCTGAAGCCTTCGACGACGGGCAGGATCGCCACCTGTAGCGGCACGACCATGAGCCCGACGATCGTAAGGAAGATAAAGCCGCGCCCCCGCCACCGCCCGAACACGAGCGAATAGGCAGATAGGGCAGAGACCAGGGTTACGAGCACGGTCGCCGGGACCGTGATCTCGAGGGAGGTCCTGAGCGAGTCGAGCGCACCTCCGGCACCAAAACCTGAAGGCACGGTCCCCCCCTTCGGCCCGGCGAAAAGGTTCTTGTAGTTCGAGATCGTGAACTCCGCGGGGTTGGCGAACAGGTGCCACCACCCTGACTGCTCGAAGAGGGCCTCCGGGCGGAAAGAGATGACCAACATCGAAAAGCTCGGCAGGAGCCATAGCAGTGCGACGAGTATTACGAACACTGTCAGCAGGTGGCGGGGTGCATGGAACCGTGCCCAGATCCCCGGGCCCTTCACTTCGCCCTCGCCGATTATCGCAAGATCGGGATCGGCGGCGACGGGTAATTCTGTGGTGGTCATCTCTTGTGGCCCCCCGTTCGGTAAAATTGATTGAATATGGTCGGGCGTGCTCGCCCAGGCAAGCGTGTCAACTCCCGCCGCCCTTGATCCTCTTGAGGTTGAACAGCATCGCGGGGATTACCAATAAGAACAGGACCACGGCGAGGGCACTGGCCAGGCCGGTGTGTATCCCGTCGGTGAAACCCTTGTAGTAGATGTCTGAAGCCAGAGTGCTGGACTGCCCGCCCGGCTCTGAGGTGTCGGCGCCCAGGTTGATGATTATGTCGAAGATCTTGAGGACGTTGATGATCATCGTCACCAACACGACAACGAGAACGGGGGCGAGCATGGGGATCGTGACACGCCGCAGTGTCTGCCACTCGGTGGCCCCATCGACATGGGACGCCTCGAGTGCTTGACGGTCAAGCGCGGCGAGCCCTGCCCCCACGATGACCATCGTGAAGCCCGCCCAGATCCACAGGTAGGCGACGATCATCGATATGTCGACGAGAGGGACGCTGAGCAACGCCTGCTCGGTCTGGCTGAGGTTGGCGGTAGGCGTAAGCGATTGGCCGCCCAGCCAGGAAGTCCCCACGCCTCCGGCGCCGAACCCGGCGGTGAAGTTGGACGCCGGGACCCGGACATGGAAGGTGCCGGCACCGACGTGGGAGAAGCTGAAATACCCGGCGGGGCTCGTGGTCGTGCTGGCAACCGCGCTCCCGGAGCTGTTGACCAGCGAGAGATGGAGCTGCGGGTAGCCGTCCTCACCGGAAAGCACCGAAGTCGAATCGGTCGGGTTGTTCGGCGAAAAATCACGCCAAACCAAGCCCGAGACGCCACCCGGGACGACCTTGGGCGCGACTGCTTGCACGGCCCCGAGCGCCTGGAAAGTGGTCGGCGGGAAGCCGGTAAGGCCCATCTTCACCACCCCGCCCGCTTTTACCGCAGTTGTGCTCTGCACAGTCCCGTGCGGTCCTGCCACTGCTCCTGCCGACGCCAGCGACGCAGCTGTTTGGCCCGGCTGCAGCGGGTAGGCGCCCGGTGGGTTGAAAACGTCCTCCACGGTCTGAGTGAGAGCGTTCACCACCCCGACGTGGGGGTTTACGTCGAAGATCTGTGCGAATACCATGGACGAGGCCGTCACGCTGAACACGACGGGCAGGAAGATGACGGTCTTGAACGCGGTCGCCCAGCGAATTCGCTCCGTGAGCACGGCCAGTACCAGGCCGATCGTGGTGACGACAAATGGGAAGACCAGCACCCAGATGACGTTGTTGCGGAAGGCGATCAGCGTCTCGGCCGTCGTGAACAAGTCCTTGTAGTTGGTTAGGCCAACCGCCTTGGTATCGGTTTCGTTGAAAAAGCTGTCCTTGATCGTCACTATCGCCGGGTAGATCACGATCGCAAGTAGCCAGATCGCACCCGGGACCAAGAAGGCGACGGACTGAAGGTGGTCCTTCAGTGCCGCGTGCTCAATACTCCCCTTCTTCTTGACCGGAGGAGCACTTTCTACCGGGCCAACGGTTACTGCTGCCATTTCCCTGCCATTTCTCCCGTCCTTACTGTTTGTTGGCGTCCCTCGCCAGTCTCTTGGGGAAAAACGGGGGGCGTGACCGGTAGCTCCGGTCACGCCCTCGTCTTTTGTTGAGGCCCTGAGGCGCCCTACAGGCTCCTCGTGGCCCGGTACACAATTACTAGTACCGTTTGCAACCCATTTCTACTGGTAGTTTCAGCCGCCCATCGCAGCGGTGGCCTGCTTCTGCATGGTCGCCTCGATTGAGCTGATATTCGACGAGCTCGGGTTCTTCACGAAGTTGAGCATGTCGGCCCACAGGGAGGGCTCCCATCCGGTCTGCAGGTCGTCGAGGCTGAACACGAAGCCAGTGGCGTGCGCCAGCTCGGAGGCGTCAGCCTGGGTCACAGGGTCCGGGTAGCTGCTGAGGGGTACCAGCTTGTTAGGGGAGGCGAAGCCCCCGAGGTGGGCCCATATTTCAGCGGGCTCGGGGCTGGCGATGTACTTCATGAAAGCCTTGGCCTGCGGCGAGGCATGGAAGAGCATCGCCACGTCGCCCGCCCCCTGAAGTGCACTGGCGTTCTTTGCGTCCGCAGCGGGTGCCGGGAACGGGAAGAAGTCGTAGCAGGGGGACTTGGATGGGTCGGTCGTGCACGCCTTGCCGCCGGCAGCCTTTGTCCCAGCGGTGGCGTTGGGCTCGTTGCCGGTGATCTCGGAGACGACGAAGTCGGCTTCTATCACCATCGCGGCCTTTGGCATCGCCCCAGACTTCGGGAACACCTGGTCCGCGCAGCTCGGGTAGTTGCCGCCGCTGCCAAGGGCCCCGGAGGTGCCGCCCAGCAGGTTGGCCGGCGCGACCAGCGGTGCCAGCGTCTTAAAGGCTGTGGTGACGGTCGGGTCCTGCCAGGAGAGTTTGTGGGCTGCCAGTTGGTCGTAGTTGGCGGGCCCAGCAGTCTTCAGGTAGACGTTCTGCCAGAGGTCGGCGACCGGCCAGCCGATGTCACCGCATAGCGAGAAGGGCGTGACACCTGCTGCCTTCAAAGTGGCAGCGTCACCGATGAGCTGCTCCCATGTCGTCGGAGTCTTTTTGATGCCGGCTACGGCGAACTCGGCAGGGTTGTACCAGACGGTGTTCTTGTTGGCGGCTTTGAACCAGACGCCATAGAGCTTGCCGTTATACGACGCGAGCTGGTTCCAGACCGACGCGTAGTCCGAGGCTTCGTTCCCGATTACCGACGAGGTCAGGGGCACGATCGAGCCTTTGGCAGCCAGTGCGGTCAGCGCGGCAGGCGAAGGCACGAACGCGACGTCAGGTGCCTTGCCGCCTGCAGCCGCGGCTTCGACGGCGGCGGCGATGTTGCTCGACTTGCCCTGGTAGTTGATTTTGATGCCGGTCTCGGCAGCGAACGGAGCGTACGCAGCCTC
>DATKHZ010000249.1:0-5783 GCA_035509995.1 Acidimicrobiales bacterium
AGTGAGCTGGTCGATCTGCTGGGGGTCGTCGCAGCCGTCCGCCATGGTCACAACCACGACGTCGGCGACCGCAGCATCGAACCCGGACCGGATCGCTCGTGCGGGGCCAGGGCCGTAGGCGTTGATGACGAGGCGCACACGGTCGTCCTCCTCGGCGTACTTCTTTACCCACGGGACGGTCGTGTCTTCAAGCGAGTCACAGACGACGAGGACCTCGCACGGCACCTCGACCGCCTCGGCGATGCGGGCCAGTGCGCCCATGATCGTCTCGTTCTCATCTTTCGCAGTGACTACCACGGAAACTCGCGGTTTCATACCCTGACACCTCCCCGCCGGAGCCCCCAGACGTCGACCACGGGCTTGGCGATCTGAAGTTCTATGTACCTCTTGTGGGGCGCTCCAATGACGACAAGATCCGAACGTTGGAGCACTTCTTCCTCTGGCACCAGGTCGGCGTCGACCTTGACGTACGGGTCAGCGCAGATGACGCCCGCAGCCTTGAAACGCAAGATGCGCTTGAGCTTGTAAGCCAGGCTCGACCGGATGTCATCGCTGTCGCCCTTGAAAGCCATGCCGAGGATCCCGATCGTCATAGTGGAAAGGTCGTAACGACGGGAGAGCCGGTCGACCATGTACAAAGGCAAGCCCTCGTTGACCATCATGGCGGCGTGGCCCAGCACGAAATTGTTGTTGTTGAAAGCTGCCAGCTGCATGGTGTCTTTGAGGAGGCATGGGCCGGCGGCAAAACCCGCGGCCGGCAAGTCGGCAGCGCGAGGGTAATTGTGGACGACCCCCTGGCGGATCCGCTCGTAGTCGAGGCCGAAGTCGTTCGCCATCATGTAGAGCTGGTTGGCCAAGGCGAACTTCAAATATCGGTAAGCGTTGGTGAAGAGCTTGGCGAGCTCGGCCTCTTCGGGGAGCAGCTCGACCGTCTCGTTCACGAGCACCTCGAAGAGCTTGCGGGCTCTCGCCATCGCGGTCGGGTTGCGGGCCGAGACGATCTGAGGGAGCTCGAACAGCTCGCGAAGTGCCTTGCCTTCGGCGATGCGCTCGGGGCAGAACGAAACATCCAGCTCCAGGCCGAGGCTGGCGATATGGCGCTCGACGAGCGCGGTCACCCCCGGGTACACAGTGCTGCGAAGGACGAGCAGCTGGCCGGGTCGTAAATAACTCGCCAGAGCCTCTACGGCGGAAGGCACTGCTTGAGGGTCGGGGTTGAGGTGTTCGTCGACCGGGGTACCGATCACGACGACGATGTGCTCGGCCCTCGAAACAACCGCCGGGTCGGTGGTAGGCACGAGACGCGAGCTGGCGATGACGCGCTCGAGCACCTCGGGCGCACCAGGTTCGTCGAACGGCATCACGCCTGATTGCACCGTGCGCACGGCGGCGGGGTCGATGTCGTAGGCGCCGACCTGCAGACCCCGGTCGGCGAAGGCCATTGCGAGCGGCAGGCCAACGTGGCCACAACCCCCCACCACGACGACGTCCAAGTCAAATCCCACTACTGCTGCCCTCCACGACAGTCTGCTCGCCAGCTCGGTGCCGGCATATGGCCTGCTCGGTATTGCTCCGTTGATTGGTCCGGTGCTCCTGAGCCCGATAGATCGCGCCCGACCGGCCAGGAGGGATGGGACCGGGTGTTCGCACGAGCGTAGCAGCCGGTGCCGAATGCCCGGTAGCAAAGGGGACCGGCCCGGTCGCCCAGAAAGCAGAAAAGAGCCCGGTCAGGCGGGCGAGGGCGGGCGCGGTGGGGCTTCCGGGACGAGCGGGGTTTTCGGACCGTGGGGGGCTTCCGGGACGAGCGGGGCGTTCGGGACGAGCGGGGCGTCCGGGTCGAGCGGGGCGTCCGGGTCGAGCGGGACGAGCGGGGCGTCCGGGTCGAGTTGGGCATCGCTGTCCACGACCTTGTCTATGATCGACGGGCTCGCGGCGGGGACCGGCGCCGGCGTCTCTTTTCCGAATAGCTCGATGACCCAGCGCCACCGGGCGCGCCACATGGCCCTCCGCTCCGCCAGGCCAGCCCGGTTGCCGGCCGGCGGGTGGACACGCAGCGACAGGTAACTGATACCTCCCACGGGGATCGGCAGCCAGAAGTTGACAAGCCTCCAGGCCACGACCCCAAGGATCACGATCGCCCTGGGCGGGCCGAAACCGACCAGAATCCCGATCAGAGTCAGCTCCAGCACCCCGAGACCCCCCGGCGTAAAGGGGATCGCGGCCGCGATGTTGGCGACTCCGTAAGCGACGAGCAGCGCAACCGGGTTGACCCAGCGGCCGAAGGCGCCCAGGAATACGAAGAGCGACGCTGCGTCGAAGAGCCAGTTCGCGCTGGCGAAGAAGAATGCCCTGGCGAGCTGGCGGCGGTCCGTCGAAAGCTGCTTGAACCGGGCGACGAGCTGGCCGAAAAACCTGGGCAGGGTCTCGGGGCGGAGGAACCGCAGCTTGGTCCCGATGGCGTTCACCAACCTCATGGCCCTCTCGTCGCCCTTGGTCATCAAGACGACAAGGGCGGCGATAAAGGCCATGAGCAGCAGCCCGAGGACCGCCACGAAAAGGTACGCGACCCGGAAGCCGTAGATGGGGAGCGACGCGACGAGCGCGAGCCAGAAGATGATGTTCAGGACGACGGCCGAACCGAGCCCCTGAGTAGCGAGCGCGAACGCCGTGTCGGTACCTCCGACCCCGGCACGCGTCAAGAGCCTGTAGCTGAGCGTGGAGGCTGCGGCATTCCCCCCCGGGACACAGTGGCTGAGCGCCAACGTCGAGAGCTGGATCCTGGAAACCGTGGCAAGGCCCGGGTCTTCGCTCTTGGGGATCAGCGAGCGGGTCAGTTCGAAGTACGCGAAGAGCGAAAGGACCTCGAGCCCGAGGCCGACCACCGGGAGGAAGGGGTTGGCCCCGGCGAGCACATGGACCGCCTTGTGGGTGCCTCCGATCTGGGGGACGACGAAGTACTCGAGGATGAAGCCGACGATCAGCAGCTCAGCAAGGCGGCGGACCGTTCGGGGCCACTTCCGCCTGCCAGGGCTCATCGTCTCATCCTCGCGCTGGCTCTGCTCTCTGAATTAACCGGCGGCGCCAAGCGCGGTCACGAGCGCCCTGAAGGCCCGGCCCCGGTGGGAGAGCGAGTGCTTCGCGTCGGGTGATTGTTCGGCCAGCTCGCCGAAAGTGCGCCCGTCTGACTCGGTTGGTACGAACACCGGGTCGTAGCCAAAGCCGCCGCTCCCCCGGCGCTCTGACGCTACCCATCCCTCCACCGATCCCTCCGCGCTGATCTCCCTTTCGTCGGGCCACATCGCCACCGCAACTGTCACGAACCTCGCCCGGCGCTCCTGCGGCGCCCGCTTTCCCACCAGCTCGGCAAGCACGCGATCGACGTTGGCCTCTTCATTAGGCGGTTCTCCTGCATAACGGGCCGAACGCACACCCGGCGCGCCACCCAGCGCCTCCACTTCGAGCCCGGTGTCCTCGGCGATCGCCGCCACCCCTGTTGCCTTGACGAGGCTTGCGGCCTTGAGGCGCGCGTTGCCGAGCAACGTCGGTTCGGTCTCCTCGACCTCGGGCACGCCCGCCGGCCTGGCCAGCAGCTCAAGGCGGAGACCAGCACCAGCAAAGATCTGACGGATCTCGCGTGCCTTATTGGGGTTGGTCGTCGCCAACACGAACGGCCCCAGCTCAGCCACGGATAGGCGATCCTCGTGGGTCCCGTTCCGGGGGTGGCGCCGCTACAACGTGGGCCTGCGCGACGAGAAGCTCGGCGATACCGCGTTCTGCCAAAGCCAGCATCTCGTCGAGCTCCGTCCGGGAGAAAGGGGCGCCCTCGGCGGTCCCCTGCACCTCGACAAGGCCGCCGGAGCTGGTCATGACGACGTTCATGTCCACCTCCGCTCCAGCATCCTCGACGTATGCGAGGTCCAACATAGGAGTACCCCCAACGATCCCCACCGACACCGCTGCGCAGCCCTCCCTTACGGGATGGGATTTCAGACGGCCGGCGCCGAGCATCCGGCTGCATGCGTCGTGGAGGGCCACCCAAGCTCCCACGATGCTGGCGGTCCTGGTGCCGCCGTCGGCCTGGAGGACGTCGCAGTCGAGGGTCACCTGTTGTTCCACCAGGACCGAGAGGTCGGTGACCGCCCGGAGGCTGCGGCCAATGAGGCGCTGTATCTCCTGGGTGCGGCCGGACTGGCGACCGCGGGCTGCTTCTCGTTCCACCCGTTCGGGAGAGGAGCCGGGCAACATCGAGTACTCGGCGGTAACCCAGCCCTTGCCTGACCCTCGGAGCCATCTCGGGGCTTCTTCGGAGAACGAGGCAGTGCAAAGAACCGCCGTCCGGCCCATCCTGACCAGCACGGAACCCGGTGCGAACTTGGTGAAGTCCCGCTCCAGCTCAACGGGGCGCAGCCCGTCTGAGCTACGGCCGTCGGCACGCCAGCGTCGCTCGGTCATACCGTCCACCTCTTGCCCACTTCGGCAACCTCGACAGGGCTGCCGAAGGCGACTGTCGCCTCGGCGCGGGCAACTTCCCGGTCAATCGTGGGCGCGAGATGGGTAATGACAAGCCTCTCCGCTCCAGAGTTGGCTGCCGTCCGACCAGCTTGCCTCGCGCTCAAGTGCTCAAAGGACCCTTCATCCAGCGAGCTCAGCGTCGCTTCCACTAGGGCTAGTTGGATGCCTTCCCCGAGACTGCTCAGCTCCCATGCCGGCCCCGTGTCAGCGGAGTAGCCGAGCGCTCGGCCCCCAACCTCGACCCTGGAGGCAAGGGTCTCGACCGGGTGGTCCGTTCGCGACCAGTTCCAGCGCGCCGGGCCCAGCTGGGCTGTCTCGCCATCACTGATGACCCGCCAGTCGAAGGTCCCGTCGGGCTTCTCGCCCACCATCAAGTCCCGCAGGCCTTCGGGCGCATAGACGGGGAGGCCCTTGCGGCCGAGGAAGTAGCGCATAGCCACGTACAGCCCTTCCAGGTCACTCCAGTGGTCCGGGTGGGCATGGCTGACCACCACTGCGTCCAGGCGCGCTAGCGGGACGTGAAGCTGCAAGTTCGCCATCGTCCCGGGCCCGGTATCCATCCAGGTCGCAAAGTCGCCTGCCTGGAGGAGGTAACCGCTGCAGCAACCGCCAGGAGCTGCGTAACTGCCGTCGGTCCCGAGCGCGGTCAGGGAGAAGTCTTGCGGAGTCACCAGTTGAGCATCTCTTCGGACCGCATCTCCTCGGACTGCAGTGCCTCGGGGCCACGGCCTGGACGGCCGGTGACAGGAGGGTCCCAGTGGTCCGCCTCGTCTAGCTCAGGGCCGAACAGGTGCTGGCCCACCCGGACAAAGGTCCCCGCCTCACCGGAGGAGATCCAACGGTGACTGCCATTTGAGCCGGCATTTAGGGTGCCAGTTGAGTTGCCATTTGAGACAGTTCGCCGCCGCCCGAGGCCGGTCTCTGAGAGGATCCCGCGGACCTCGAACGCGGTTTCTTCCGCCGAACTGACTAGCACTACTTGGGGCCCCATCACCTCACCTATCGTGCGCGCCAGGTAAGGGTAATGGGTACACCCGAGCAGGAGCGAATCGACCCCAGCCGCCAGGACGGGCTCGAGGAGCCGTTCTGCCAGGGCGATCGCCTCGTCGCCTTCGGTCTCACCGCGCTCGACGAGTTCGACGTCCCCCTCGTGGGGGTGATCGACCCGGGCCTGCGCGCGCTGCTATCGGTTACGCGGACCGGCCGGGTCGGCGTGATTGGGACTGTCGGGACGATTGAGTCCGGCGCGTATCAGGGAGCCCTCAAGAGGC
>DATKHZ010000250.1:0-3356 GCA_035509995.1 Acidimicrobiales bacterium
CGTGAGCTGGGTGCCCAAACGTGAGCTGGGTGCCCAAAAGAGTCAGCGCAATAGCTGGAGCTTGGAAGCGCGGCCCTTCGTCGGGCCGGCCGGCGAGCTTGCCACGGGCATGATGTAAAGCTGCTTGGCCAGCGGGGCGCCCAACACCACAGTTCCCTCGCCGACCTCCAGCACCAAAGTGCCGTCCGGGCCACGAGCGGCCACGATCGCCTCGGCGCCCGGTATAAAACCGTGCTCGTCCAGGTATATCAGCGCTTCCTGGTCGAACTCGACAAGCTCTGTAACACGCGAGAGCCGTACCCGGTCACCCGGCTGCGCATCCGCGAGAACCGTCGCCGGCTCCGCTTTGCCCCCGGAGCCCGGGATGGGGCTGCCATGGGGGCAGGTCTTGGGGTTCCCTAGGATCTCCACCAGGCGGGCCTCGACGTCGTCTGAGATCACGTGCTCCCAACGGTCGGCTTCCGCGTGCACCTTGTGCCACGGGAGCCCAATCACGTCGGTCAGGAGCCGCTCAGCCAAGCGGTGCTTGCGGATGACGCTGGTAGCGAGTTTTCGCCCGCTCACGGTCAGGGAGATCGACCGGCCCTTGACCTCGATGTAGCCGGCTTCCTTAAGACGGTGAACCATCTCGGAGACGGTGGGTGCCGAGTGGCCGACATGTTCGGCCAAGCGCGCCTGTATCACCTGGCTCCCCTCCTCTTCGAGGTACAGGATCGCCTCCAGGTACTGCTCGTTAGGAGGGTGGACGCCTGGCGCGGCAGCGTTGCTGGGCATACCCCGAGAGTACTGCCGCCCGGGGCCCTGGGCGCGGCCGGCGCTCCCCGGCGACCAGGCCGGATGACCCCTTTGCCGCCGTTCATCAACAGGTCATCAACAGAAAATCAACAGATCTATGTGGAAATCATTGACGACGGCCCATTGGCCCGACGGATGCCCTCGGCGTGGTGGCAGACTCTCCACGTGTGGTTTTGCCGGCGGTCTGTGCCAGCGCTCGCCGAGCTCCCACAGGGGGTTAGACAGTGGCGCTGTTGATGCTGCTTGACGGGAACTCCCTTACTTACCGCGCTTTTTTCGCACTTCCTACCACTATGGCCACCGCCTCGGGACAGGTCACCAACGCCGTCTACGGCTTCACGTCCATGCTCGTGAACCTCATCAAGGAACGGCACCCGGACCAGTTGGTAGTGGCGTTCGACAGGCCGGAGCCCACCTTCCGCCACGAGCTGATCCCGAGCTACAAAGCCACCCGGTCCGAAGCCCCCGACATTTTGCGCCAGCAGATGCGTCTCGTTCGCCAGCTCGTCGAGACGATGCAGATCCCGGTCGTCGAAGCGCCGGGGTTCGAAGCCGACGACGTCCTCGCGACGCTGGCGACCAAGGCGGCCGCCGCGGGCGACGACGTGGTCGTCGTTACAGGCGACCGCGACACTTACCAGCTCGTCGAAGATCCGCACATCAAAGTGCTCTACGTTCTGCGCGGTGTGTCGGACTACGTGCTGTACGACGAAGCGAAGATAGCGGAGCGGACCGGAGTGACCCCACGTCAGTACCCCGAGTTCGCAGCGCTCCGCGGGGACCCGTCGGACAACCTACCCGGGGTGCCGGGGGTGGGGGAGAAGACGGCGGCGAAGCTGATCAACACCTATGGCGACCTCGGTGCGATCTACGCTCACCTCGACGACCTGACCCCACGGCTGCGAGAGTCCCTGGTTGCCGCCGAGCCCTCCGTCCGAAGCAATGCCATGGCGACCCCGCTGGTCCGTGACCTGGATGTTTCAATCGACCCGGCCGAGGCGCCCTTGGGCGGATGGGACGAGGCCGAGCTGCGCCGGCTATTCGTGTTCCTCGAGTTCGGCCCCGCGCTGTGGGACCGCTTTGTCGCCGCGACAGGCCTCGGCAAACCGGACGCCGCCGCCGCAGCAAGCGCGGCGCCGGGCGAACAACTAGCTCTCGTCGTCGAGCAGCTGGCCACTGCAACGGATGCAACGCGGCGTCTCAACATTTGGGCGAGCGAACGACCGGCGCTGGCCATTGCCCCGTCCTGGGAAGGCCCCGAAGGTCGCTCGCCACTTGTGGGCCTGGCTTTTGTCGAGATCGCAGGCGCTCCCGGAGAGCCCGATGAGACCGGGGCCGAGGTACGGTCGGGCGAACCGGCGGGCGGCGCCGGAGAGCCCGTGCACGCCTGGTGGTCCCCCGCTGGGCTCTTAGGCGAGCCCGCCGTGACCGGGGCGTTGGCAGCCTTGCTGGGACCGGGTGGCGTGGACGTCTCGGCACACAACGCCAAGGCGCTCATGAGAGGTTTGGCAGCTCTCGGGGTGGACTTGGCCAACCTGCAGCTCGACACCTCCGTCGCTGCCTACCTGGTCGACCCCGCGGGCGACCAGTACCTTCTCGAACAGCTGGCTGCTCGCTACGCCGGCGTCGCGCTCGCGCCCCCAGGGACCACGGCGGCCGGGCAGCTCGACCTGTCGGGAAGCGCCGAGCCCGCGCAGCTCGCAGCCGAACGAGCCGGCGCCGTTTCCCGCCTCGTCGGGCCTTTGTCGGCTGCCCTCGAGTCGAGAGGTCTGTCGAAGCTGTACGACGAAGTCGAAAGGCCCTTGGTGCGTGTTCTTGCCCGCATGGAACTTGTCGGTATCCGCGTTGACACGGTCGAGCTGGGCCGCCTCGGCCGCCTTCTCGCGGACGAGGCTCGCAGCCTCGAACGGCAGGTCCACGACCTCGCAGGCGCCCCGTTCCTGGTCAACTCCGTGCAACAGGTCCGCGAGGTCCTCTACGGCAAGCTCGCTTTGAAGCCTGGGAAAAAGACCAAGACCGGCTACTCGACCGACAACCAGACGCTCGAGAAGCTGCGTGAGGAACACCCCATAATCCCTGCCATCCTGCGGTACAGGGAAGTGGAGAAGCTCCGGTCCACTTACACCGATGCCCTTCTTGCCGAGGTCGGGCCCGATGGGCGGATCCACGCCACGTTCAACCAGACCGTCGCACGCACCGGCAGGCTTTCCTCGGATGCACCAAACCTTCACAACATCCCGATCCGGACCGAAGAGGGCCGACAATTGCGGCGGGTCTTCGTCCCGGCGGAGGGCATGCGCCTGCTCGTGGCCGATTACAACCAGATCGAGCTCCGTGTCATAGCTCACCTCGCCCAGGACCCCGGTCTGGTCGAGGCCTTCACAAGCGGGTCGGACATCCACCGCATGACTGCGGCTCGTATATTCGGCGTGGAACCGAGCGAAGTGACGATCGGGATGCGTTCGAAAGCAAAAATGGTCTCATACGGTTTGGCCTATGGCATGGAGTCCTATGGCCTGGCCCAGCGCCTCGGCATCGAGGTGGACGAAGCTTCCCAAATT
>DATKHZ010000251.1:0-7596 GCA_035509995.1 Acidimicrobiales bacterium
CCTTCAGGAAGGCCAACGCCGCCACCGTCTCGGCCGCAAACGCGTCCGTCGCCTCGCTCGGGCTGATCGGCGCCGGTTTCGCCCTCTACGGGCAGGCCGTCCCGAGGGGCGCCGGCGCCGTCGCGCTGGTCGGAGGCATCGCGGTCTCCCTCACTGGCACGGCGCTCCTGCTCGGCGCTCGCTCGCCTGCCGGCGCTAGCGCCGGCGACAGCACCAGCGCCGGCGACAGCACCAGCGCCGGTGAGACTTAGCTCTTGCCGCTGAGCGCGACGACCTGGGCCCTCAAGTCCTCGACTGCCTCGAGGATGTCGTGCAGCCCGCCTTGTGTCCGGCAGTCGAGGAGGTCAAGGACCCGCTCGACGTCCTCAAAGGTTTTGGCTGAACGGGCATCGGCGGCCACGTTTTGAAGGTTCTGGCCCACCATCAACGCCGGGAGTAGGACCAGCTGGATGAAGCTCTGGGCGAGCCACTGCACCACGATGACGAAACCCGCCTCACCGATCAGTCCGATAGTCGGAGTTATCACGTGCGCCTCCACCAACGCCGCGGGCAATGCCAACAGGGCCACCACGCAGAACAGCCAGAAGCATGTCATGGTGCCCACGTTGTTGGTAATAAGCAGTGCGACGCGTTTGTTGAAGCGCGCGTAAGCGTTGTGCGTAGGGAGGTGGTCTGTCACCTTGGCATGCACGGCGTGGCCGTGCTTCGTGAACCCGAACGCTGGTAAGTGACGGGCCCGGGATTCCGCTGTTACATCGGTAGCTGTCATGACGCGAGATTTTCGCGCAGAGCGTGCCCCCGCGCGCGGTTATCGCATTTTGGGCAGCTTTACGATGCCTATGTGGAACGCTCGCCCGTCGGCCACGGTAGCGCGGAAACTGTCGGATATCGGAGCGTCCGCGAACACGATTTCGTCAGCCAGCGTTTCGCCGGCAATCAGTTCCCGGTGCACCTCGGCCGCGTGGCGCAGTTCGGGCTCGCGGGGGGGGAAATAGAGCACAAGTCGTATGTGGTCGGACACGTCGAGCCCGGCCGCTTTGCGGGCTTCCTGGACCTGGCGGACGATGTCGCGGGCCAAGCCCTCGCGCGCGAGCTCAGGTGTGACCACCAGCGACAGGCTGACAACGCCGTCGTTAGCGGGTAGCGCCCGGCTCGCCTCCTGGTCCTTGGGCACCAAAGAAAGAAAATAATCCTCCTTGCCCAGCACGTGCCCCGCCACCTCGACGTCCCCTTCTGGTGTGCGCGTCCATGAACCCTCGCGGACAGCCCTTATAACCTGCTGCGTGGCCGCGCCAAGCCGAGGGCCCAGCGCCGACGGGTTGACCTGGAGCACCTGGTCGGCAACCTCACTGACATCGCTCAAGAGGTGCACCTCTTTCACGTTGAGCTCATCGGCTATCAGCTCACGGTAAGGCTCGAGGCACAGGGCGGACGGCCCCGCCACGGTCACAGAAGCCAGCGGCAAGCGCGCCCGCAGTTCCCTGGCTTTTCTCACCGAGTGGCCGGCCGAGCAGACCTCACGGACGATGTCCATTTGAGCGACCAACTCGTTGTCCCGCGGCAACGAGGCTGCATCCGGCCAGTCAGCGAGATGGACGCTCCGCTCCCCCGTCAGGCCCCGGTATACCGTCTCTGAGAGCATGGGCAACAGGGGCGCGACCACCAGGCAGACGGTGTGCAGGACCGTAAAAAGTGTGTCGTAGGCGGCGGTCTTGGCTTCGTCCGATTGCCGGCTGGCTCCGAACCCGCGCCAGAAACGGTCACGGCTGCGGCGTATGTACCAATTGTTGAGCGCGTCAAGGAACGAAGTAACGGCCCCGCAGGCGCCGTACAGGTCGTAATTGTCCATCGCGCGCGTGACGTCATCGACCAGCCCGCCCGCCTTGGAAAGCACGTAGCGGTCGAGCACATCGGTCGCATCGGTGCGCCAAGTCGCCTGATAGCCGTCCGCGTTGGCGTAGGTGGCGAAGAACTTCCAAGCGTTCCAAAGCGGGCTCATCACAGAACGCACCGCCTCGCCCGGGCCTTTGCGATCGACGACCAGATCCCCACCACGCATTACCTGGGAAGACAGCAGGAACCAGCGCATCGCGTCCGCACCGTAGACGTCGAACATCTCCTCCGGGTCCGGGTAGTTGCGGAGGCGCTTCGAGAGCTTTTGCTTGTCGTGGCCGAGCACGATGCCATGTGCCATGCAGTTGCAGAACGGCGGCTTGTCGAACAGCGCCGTCCCGAGGACGTGAAGCGTGTAGAACCAACCGCGTGTCTGGCCCACGTACTCCACGATGAAGTCCGCCGGGAAATGGCCCTCGAACCACTCAGCATTTTCGAACGGGTAATGGACCTGTGCAAACGGCATCGAACCCGACTCGAACCAGCAGTCGAGCACGTCTTCGACCCGTCGCATCTTGGACATCCCGGTAGGGTCGTCCGGGTTGGCCCGCGTCAGCTCGTCTATCGCGGGTCGATGAAGATCCTGAGGCCTCGTACCGAAATCGGCCTCCAGTTCGTCAAGGCTCCCGTAGACGTCGAGCCGCGGGTACTTCGGGTCATCGCTTTTCCACACAGGCACGGGTGCGCCCCAGAAACGGTTGCGAGTTATCGACCAGTCCCGAGCGCCTTCGAGCCATTTACCGAAGGCGCCGTCGCGCACGTATGCCGGGACCCAGTTTATTTCCTGGTTCAGCTCTATCATGCGGTCCTTCACCGCTGTAACTTCCACGAACCAGGAACTGACGGCCTTGTACACGAGCGGCGTGTCTGTTCGCCAGCAGTGCGGATAGGAGTGCTCGTAGGTTTCCTGGCGCACAAGAACGCCTTTTTGCCGAAGGTCGGCGATGATGGCGCGGTTGGCTTCAAAGACCTGCACGCCGGCATACGGGGGTACCTCAGCCGTAAAGCGGGCCTGTGAATCGATCGGGGATACCACCGCAATGCCTGCCTGCTCGCAGAGCCGCTGGTCGTCCTCGCCGAACCCCGGTGCCATGTGGACGATGCCGGTGCCTTCCTCCGTGGAGACAAAGTCGCCGGCAAGCACGACGAACGCGCCCGGCTGGTCGGCGAAAAAGTCGAACGGCGGGCGGTAGGAAAGGCCCACCAGATCGCTGCCGCTCACCGTGGCCACCCGCTGCGCGCCCGGCAGTGCCGCTTCGAGGACTTCGGCCAGCGCCGGCAGGCGGGCCTCAGCGACAAGGTAGCGCGCTTGGGTAGTCTGCAGGACGGCGTACCTGATATCGGGCCCGACTGCAAGGGCCAGGTTGGACGGCAGCGTCCACGGAGTGGTGGTCCAAACCAGTGCACGCACGGGTAGTCCGGCTTCGAAAAGCGCCGCTGCGGGCCCCCCGTCGGACGGCGTTACCAGCGGGAAGGCGACCGTGACAGCCGGGTCCCGGCGAGACCGGTAGGCGTTGTCCTGGCGGGTCTCGAAATTGGAGAGCGGTGTCTCGCACTCCCAGCAGTACGGCAACACCTTAAAACCCTCGTATAGCAAGCCCTTTTTGTGGAGCTGCTTGAAAGCCCACATCACACTTTCCATGTAGGAAAGGTCCATCGTCTTGTAATCGTTGGTGAAATCGACCCAGCGTGCTTGGCGTGCGACGTAGCGTTCCCATTCGCCCGTATAACGCAGCACCGAGGTGCGGCAGTAGTCGTTGAAGCGGTCTATGCCGTAGTGCTGGATGTCGCTGCGCGTGGGTAGGCCGAGCTCTTTCACGGCTTCCATCTCCGCCGGCAAACCGTGGCAGTCCCATCCGAAGCGCCTTTCTACGCGCCACCCTCTCATCGTCTTGTAACGGGGGATGGCGTCTTTGACGTAACCCGTCAAGAGGTGCCCGTAATGGGGCAGCCCGTTGGCGAAGGGCGGCCCGTCGTAAAAGACGTATTCGTTGGCCTCGCTGCGCGCCTTCACCGACGCCTCGAAGGTCCCGTCGTCATCCCAGTACGAAAGGACCTCGCGCTCTATGCCTGGGAAATGCGGGTTGCCAGCCACCTGGGGATAAGAAAGGCGGTCGGGCGGTCGAGAGCTGGTTGGCACATCACCATGCTATGGGACAGGCCTGGCACCACTCGGCGCAATTGTGCGCCGCGTACTGCCGCCTCGGCTTAGCGTGCCGGGCTCGCAGCGCACGCCGCTTCGCAACCCACCCGGGCTCGCAACCCACGCGGCGCACCGCTCTCGCGCTTTTTAGAGGTAGTTCGAGCCGGGGGTGTCAGTTGCGGACGTCGGTACCGGAGCTGTCGCTCGAGTCGAGCGCTTCGTCGTCCTCGTCTTCGTACTCGTCGTCTTCCATCGCCAGGCACCAGGAGGCGTGCTCCTTGCCCGGCTCTGCGCCGCACTCAGCGCATGGTTCGACCTCTGTCTCGGCCGTCTTCACGGCCCGCTTCAAATCACGCGCCTCTTCGAAGCGGCGATGACGTCCCTTTTTCACGATGAACTCCCAAGCCGAGACGTGCTAGTACGAAAGCAAAGCTTACAGCCATCTCCGCCTAGAAGGTGGCAGCGCGGCGCCTGCCCGTACGATGGGCCACATGGCCCAAGACCTCGACATCGATGCGATGCTGAACCGCTTCCGGGAGCGGGCGCGCGCCGTACGCCAACGGGGACTTCCCCCCCTGGAGGGCCCGGAGCGAAAGCGTTTCATGGACCAGGCCCGGACCGACTACATGGACTACGCGATGATCGGCGACGCCACAGCGGCACTGGAAAACGGGATCCTGACGCTCCAGATCGACCTGAGGCCTGAGAGCGCCCGCGGCTAACCCCGCGCCCCCCCTGCGGCCACGACAGGGCGGTCCTCGAGGAGCAGCCGGCCATGACCGTCTAGGGCGAGCGAAGCTTCGCCGTTGGCAAGCCGCCGCAAGGGCACCCCAACGAGGCGCGCCCTCCAGCCTTCCCCGAGCCGGGCGCCCGGCTTGCCCGAGAGGAAGTCGACAATGTCGGTGCGGGTAGCGAGCAAGGCGGCATCGACCTCCTCGTCCCGGCTGAGCTGGGCGACCCAGGCGGAAGCGAGGGAAACGGCGGGCCGGAGCTCCTTGCTCACTTGCTCGGTTTGGGCGACGTGCAATGCGCCGGGGGGAAGTGCTCTACCTGCCTCAACAGCAGCCATGATCTCCTGCTCTGCCCCGGACCTGAGGTGCCGCACGTCGATGCCCCTTGTCTCGCGCAGCGCAGAGACGCTGGCAGGCGGCGAATGTGCGATCGAGAGCAGGGCGAGGTCGGGCAGGACCATACGCGGCTGGACGTCGAGCATCCTGGCTTTGTCCTCACGCCAGGCAGCAAGCTCCTGTGCTATCGCCCTTGACACGCCCTGAAGCTGGCGGTTGTCCCGCAGCTTCCACCACGCCTCCAGGCGCTCGGTAGGGCTAAGCGGGCGGGCGAAGAGGGTCGCACATTCTTCTTCTGCCCAACCCAGCCTGCCTCGCAGGGCAAGCTGCTCCGAGATGACGTCCGCAAGCTCCAGCAGGTAGGCAACGTCGGACGCGGCGTAGGAGACCTGTGAGGCAGTCAGCGGCCTGCGGCTCCAATCCGTGAGGCGGTCCCCTTTTGCGAGGCGGAGCCCGAGAAAACGTTCGACAAGCGATGCAAGCGATGCGGACCCGTACCCAAGAAAGCCTGCCGCGATTTGTGTATCAAACAACTTCCCGGGCAACAACTGGCAGGCGCGCCCCAATACCTCGAGGTCCTGGCTCGCTGCGTGGGCGACCATGACACCGGGGCCGTCGAGCACTTTGGCCAAAGGCGCGGGGTCAATGGCAAGGGGGTCGACCAACGCGACCCGCGGGTAGCCCTCGGGCTGGCTCCGCCATGCCACCTGCACCAGTGCGAGGCGCGGCCAGTAAGTCCTCTCCCGGTGGAACTCGGTATCAAGGGCGTAGCGCGAGACCTCGCTGAGCTCGTCGACGAGCGTTGCGAGCGCACTTTCATTCGTGACGATCTCAGGGGGCCCACCGGCGCTTGCCTGCTCGCTCGTGCGCAGCCCTTGGCCTACGGTCGCCACCTACTGGCTCTCTGGCTCCGACCATGCGCGAAGCTGGGCGAGGCTGCGATTCAACATCCGCGATACCTGCATCTGACTGGCGCCGACGAGCGTACCGATCTGGGTCTGCGACCAGCCCGCAACGAAGCGAAGGTTGATTATCAACCGGTCCCGCTCGGGGAGCCGGGCCAAAAGGGGGCTCAACAGGAGCCTTCCCTCTACCTCGGCCAACCCGGAGTCCTTAACCCCGAGCTTGCGGCTCACGTAGACGTCGTCACCGGAGGACCCCATGGTGTCGAGGGGGGCGCTGTTGCGCAAGCCGCCGGCGTCGAGCGCCTCCACCACCTCTTCGACCGGAGAACCGATGTAGCGAGCCACCTCGCTGACTGTCGGCGACCTACCGTAGCGTTGCGTCAGGTCGTCGATCGCCTGTTGGGTGCTGATGTAAAGGTCGTGTACCCGTCTTGGGGGCCTCACCCACCACCCACGGTCGCGAAGATGGCGCTTCAGCTCGCCCAGGATCGTGGCGGTTGCGAAAGTGGTCAGCTCGGTGCCCCTGGCTGGGTCGAAACGTTCGATGGCTTTCAACAGACCGATGAGCGCGACCTGGTTGAGGTCCTCCACGTCCTCGCCTCGTTGAGCAAAACGGCTCGCAAGCGAGTAGGCCAGGCCCTGGTACGCATTGACGATGAGGTTGAGCGCTTCGCCGTCGCGCGACTCGTGGTAGGAGACCAGAGCTAGGCGGACCTGACGGCGCCGTTCCGTAGTTTCGTCCCACCCGGTGGCAGCAGGAGCGGGTGTGGCCACGACCAAAAGCTTACTGGCAATGGTACGGGCTTGGCCCTCCGGCTCATTTTCATTTTTGCTGCGACCTCGGATTTCCGCCTTTATCGCGTGGTCATGCCGGCGGCAAAACCAGCGTTTTCTGCCACCCCGCTAGCCGCCATAGTTGAGCCTGGTGTCTTCGATACGGAGCAACTCGGCACCCTCGTCGGGCGCCGCACAGTCGACTACCTCGCCGACAAAAAGCGTGTGGTCGCCCAACGCAAGCTCGTCGCGTACCTCGCATTCCAACCAGGCTGCCGCCTGGGCCAACAAGGGCGCCCCGGTCAACCCAGCCCGGACTGGGACGCCTCCCAGCATCCCCGGCTCGGGGCCTTCGGAGGCAGGTTTTGTGAACCCTCTCACGAGCGCCCTGTCCTGCCTCTTTAGGAAACAAAGGCTGAAGACGCGGCCCTCCTGCACCAGCTCGTGAGTCAACGCGTCGGCCCGCACCGAGACGGCGAGCAGCTTGGGCTCCGTTGCGACCTGCATCGCCAAGTTGTGGGTCATCAGGTTACGGCGCCCGTGCGCGGCGCTGCCTAGCAGGTAGATACCCGCGGGCATACGCCAGAGCACTCGCCGGCGCAACCGGTCGTATGCGTCCGGGTCGGCGCCAGGTGGGAACGGTCCTACGAGCCCCACGACAAGGTTCAGTCTCCCCGTCTTTCCCACTCGGGGTCGAGCTGCCTGAGGAACAGCGCACACCTCTGCTCCTCGTCTACCTCGCCGATCTCCCCGGCCCTTCGCCTGAGAGCCTCCACGCAGCGCAAGAAACCTCTGTTGGAAGGGTTACGCCAGC
>DATKHZ010000252.1:0-4348 GCA_035509995.1 Acidimicrobiales bacterium
CTGCCCGATCAGCGGCGGGCCCGCGACGAAACCGAGCCAGTCGATGCCCGAGACGAGAACGACTCCTCGACCGGGATTCGTGGACCGCCGTGAAACACCTGGTCTTCGCCCGGACGCCCAGGCGGCAAGATGTCAAGAGCGGCAGCCTCGTGCCTAGACCAATTGGACGTCGATAGATTGTTCCGACAGGTGGCACTCGTGTTCGGCGCCGACCCGCCCTGCGGCGAGGCTCGACGGCTCAAAATTGGCTATTGGCGTTCACGAGTCGGGAGGCACCCGGAGGACATCGGTGGAACCGGAAGTTGACTCAGGAATCGAGGAAGCGCAACACCGCCAGCACGCGCCTGTGGTCGGCCTCGGACACCGGAAGGTCGAGCTTCGTGAAGATGTTGGCCACGTGCTTCTCGACCGCGCCTTCGGAGATGACGAGCGCTGTGGCGATGGCGGCGTTGGAGCGACCCTCGGCCATCAGGGATAGAACTTCACGCTCGCGGACGCTGAGGCTTGACAGTGAATCGCTCCGCCGCGAAGCGCCGAGTAGCTGGGTAACCACCTCGGGATCGAGGGCGGTACCGCCCGATGCGACCCGTACCAGCGCCTCCACGAAGTCGCTGACGTCGGCCACCCTGTCCTTGAGCAAGTAGCCGATCCCGGCGGCGTCCTCTGATAGCAACTCGGCGGCGTATCGCGTCTCGATGTACTGAGAGAACAGGAGGATGCCGAGCCGGGGATGGCGGCGGCGCAGCTCCAGCGCCGTTCGCAGCCCTTCGTCGGTGAAGGTCGGCGGCATCCTTATGTCCACGACCGCCACGTCTGGCAGTGCGCGCTCGACCGACGAGCGAAGCGCCTCGGGATCGCTCACGGCGTCGGTGATCTCGAAGCCCCTGTCCGAGAGCAGCTGCACCAGCCCGTCGCGAAGTATGGCCGAGTCTTCGGCGATCGCAACTCGGATGTTGTCGGTCATGGCTCAGGCATGCATCGGCAGGTCTACGGTCACCACAGTGGGGCCACCACTCGGGCTGGTGATGCCGAGATGCCCGTCGACCGTGCGTACCCGATCGTTCAGGCCCGTCAGGCCGCTCGACGAAGATCCGAAAGCCGATGGGTGCGCACCGCCACGGCCGTCGTCACGCACCACCAACCGCAACCACTGCCCATGTTGCGAGCACCTGATCGAGGCCCGGGAGGCGTGAGCGTGCTGGGCGACGTTTGCCAACAGCTCGGCAGCGCAGAAGTACGCGATGGCCTCTATCGCCGTGGTCGGCCGCTCACGCACGTCGACGTCCAGCTCGGTTGGAACCGTGTTGCGCGCGGCCAGGGTGGCCAACGCACCCTCGAGGCCCGTGTCCAGAGCCGGGGGGTGAATGCCGCGCGCCAGGTCGCGCAGCTCCACAATTGCATCCTTGGCTCCCTGGTGGGCGTCGTCGACCAGCCGGCGGACTTGCTCGACGTCGAGCTCGCCACCTTCGGCCAACTTCTCCTTCGCCTGGCCGAGCCGCATGGCCAGCGCCACCAGCTGCGCCTGGGTGCCGTCGTGCAGATCCCGCTCGATACGACGCAGGGTCGCAACCGAAGCGTCCACTGTTTTGGCCCGGGCGTGCTCGAGCGAACGCAGCCGAGCGGTCAACGGGTCTGGCGAGAGCAGAAGGCTGATCAGCCACCGGTCGAGGTAGACGACCGCCCGCATGGTCCAGGGAGCGATGAACAGGAAAAGCACACCGGTAATGAAGATGAACAGACCGTGGAAGAAGCCGGTCCTTCCCACCGAGAGGTACCCCGGCGAGAAGAGGTTCTGGAAGATGCCGAACCCCCTGGGCTCGGGCGCTCCCCCGCCCCACACGCGAAAGGTGAGACAGAAGAAGGCGTCGAGCCAGACGCTCAGGGCGAACCACGTGCCGAAGATCAACAGTGGCACCTTCAGTAATGAGTAGGCCATGGAGCGCCATCCCGCCCGGTCGCGCAGCGAGGACTGGAGCCAGCCGAAGAGACCAGGCTTCGGGTTGAAGGGCTCCGGCTCGTCGATGTCCTCGTTGATCAGAGCACGGGCGAGGGCCCTGTGGTATCGGCCGAAGCCCCTCGCGCCGCGCACCGATGCCGCCATGATGACTGCCCCGATGAACGTGATGAAGAGGCCTACTCCGGGGACCATGGTGAGCGCCAGGAACGCCACAGCCAGGGCGGTGAGCAGGCCGCCGGCGACGAAGTAGAGCAGCTCGAGCCAAGCCCGGCGACCGAACGGCTCGTGAAGGACGGTTCGTGCAAAACGGCGACCCTGCTCGAGGCGGGCCTCGGAGACCACGATCACCCTGTCCTTGCCCCCGAAGTGGAGCTGCACACGGACCCCCGAATCATCGACGTCCGCCTGCATCATGCGTCACGACGCAAGAGCAGGGCACCAGCGAACACGAGAACGGCTGCCGAGTAGAGCGCCATCAACCCGAAACCGACGCCCGCATTCACGTGCGGACCCTGAGGCGCGACCGCCGACACCGAGTTGGCCAGCAGAAGCACGGGCGTGAAGCGGCCTGGTTGGGAGGGAATGCGTTGGAGGAGGAAGGGAAGCAGGAAGGTGAGCCCTACATAGGTCGAAAGGGCCCCGGCGGTGTGGCGGATGATCACCCCGAGTCCGAGGCCCCCCAGCCCGAGGAGGGCCAGGAAGGCACCCGAAAGCGCTACCGCGCGCAATACCCCGGGCTGCGAGAGGCTGGCCGTGGGGGCACCGCCGTGGGCGAGCACCGCCTGGCCCGTCCAGAAGCATGAGAAGGTGAGCGCTTCGCTCACCGCCAGGGCGACCGCCGCGATCACCAGCACCTTGCCCGCCAGCAGCAACCTGCGCCGGGGACCTGCCGCCAGTGAGGCCCGGATGGTGCCGGTGCCGTACTCGCCGGTCGCTGCCAGCACCCCGAGGACGCCGATGGCCAGGACACCGAGGAGGAGCCCTGACAGGGCCTGGTTGGTCGGGTCGAAGCCCTGGTACCACCCCCGGTTGTGATGGCCGGCGCTGCTCGTTGCGAGCACGGTCGCCCCCAGCGAGCCGACGAAGGTGACAAGTAGCGTCCAGAAGGTCGAGCGAAGCGTGAACAGCTTGACCAACTCAGCGCGAACGACATGCGTGATCCCGTAGCGACGGGGCTCGCCGTGGACCGGCGCAAGTTGCAGATAGGTCATGATCGCTCCATCTCGTAGATGCCGGCGCCTTCGGACGCCAGCGTGGCGGTCGGTGGGGTGCTGCGCTCTTTGGTGTGGTACTCGACCGCGTCCGCCGTGAGCGCCATGAAGGCTTCCTCGAGCGACGCCCGGAGCGGCACGAGCTCGTGAAGGGTGAGCGAGTTGCGAGAGGACAGCTCGCCAACCTCTGCAGAGGTCATCCCTTTCACAACCACGACCCCGCCGTCTTCGACTATGGCCTTCGCGCCGGCGCGGAGGACAGCGTCCACCAGACTGCGCGATACCGGTGTGACCACGCGCACAGCGTTGGCGGTGTTCTTGGCCGTGAACTCCTCTACGGTGGTCTCGTCGATCAGCTTCCCGCGGCCTATCACCACCAGCCGGTGGGCGGTGAGCGACATCTCTGTGATCAAGTGGCTCGAGACGAACACCGTCCTGCCTTCCGCTGCGAGGTCCCGCAGCAGGTGCCGGACCCAGCGGATGCCCTCTGGGTCGAGCCCGTTGACCGGCTCATCGAACAACAGGACTCCTGGGTCACCCAGCAACGCGGCAGCGATCCCGAGCCTTTGGCCCATGCCGAGCGAGAACTTGCCGGCTCGTTGGTGCGCGACCGCGGTCAAACCGACCAGGTCGAGGACCTCCTCGACGCGTCCGATCGAGATGTCGTTTGTGCGGGCCAGCCACCGTAGGTGGTTGTAGGCGCTGCGCCCCGGATGGAAGGCTTTGGCGTCCAGCAATGCGCCAACCTCCCGAAGCGGCCAACGCAGCTCGGCATACCGACAACCGTGGACCAGGGCGATCCCGGCAGTCGGGTTGTCGAGGCCCATGATCATCCGCATCGTGGTCGACTTGCCTGACCCGTTGGGTCCGAGGAACCCGGTCACCAACCCCGGGAGCACCTCGAAGCTCAGATCATGGACGGCCACAGTCCTGCCGTAGTTCTTGCTGAGGCCGCGTGCAGCGATCATTGGTTGCGCTCCCGTCTCGGCCGGCAGCCTGTGATGGCCACCCGCGACCGTTCACCTCAACGGTACGGAAACCAGGAGCCGGAGGGAATGCCGCTAGCGGGCGTCTTTGAAGGGGGGTTAACCCCCTTCAAAGAGCTCGGGCCCGGACAAGAGCGTCCGCGGGCGAGTCCATCGAATATAGGACCGCCGATACATCTTCGGTTGAGTTCTCA
>DATKHZ010000253.1:0-3912 GCA_035509995.1 Acidimicrobiales bacterium
GTCCGGCACCGCTGCAGGGACCACCGTAGGTTCATCGACCTCTCGGACGATGAACGTGAGGTCCATTTGAACATATCTTCGACAACGTGCGCTGACCAGGAAGAACTCGCTCACGGCGGCTGATGCCGCTGGGTAACACGCTCGAGGGCAGGGCATAACGACGCCGCGATGGACGCCGCAATCGCGGGGACTGCGTCGCGCCAGAACGACGGACCTGCGCCCTTGAGTTAGGGACCGCAGCCGCTCTCCTGCAACGGAACGCACGAGGTGCTTTTTGTGAGCGATGCTGGGCCCCATGACGAGAGTCGAATGTCCCAGCTGTGGTCTTGACTTTGAGACAGCTGCAGTAACCAACACCCGCTGCCGGCGCTGTCGCAAGGTAGTGAACATAAGCAGTCGAGCTCGGCCCAACGGCGCCGACGCTTCAGAAGAGGAGGACATAGACGAAACCTCAGGCGCCGGCTGGGTTTTGGCAGCAATTGGGGCCGCGGCTGCCTTTGTTATTTGGCTCGGGACCCGCGGAAATAACTAGCAGCTGCACCGGCTGCGGCTCGGTTGCGGGCGTAAGCTAGCTTCAGATATTTAGGTGGCCTGGCGCAGCGCTAATTGCCCAGGCCGTGGCCCACCGGAGGTAACCCGATGGACGAAAACGAGGCTACTCCTGTAGCTGTGCTGGCGGCACCGGCTCGTGGTGTTGGTCTTTCCCCAGAAGATGTGGCCGAAGCCAAGGCTGCGATGGAGGCCACCTATCGGCGGCCCGACGTGGCCGGGGTGTATGTAGTGGACGGCTTCGGGTGAAGATGGCAGTCGAGCGTGGAGCGCTGCAAGTTCACGACGGCCTAGGGTCGCACCGCCGCACAGCTCGTGAAGCGGCCGAGACCGGGCGCCAACCCCCGTCGACTGCGTAAAGATGGGCCAGTAAGGGAGCGACCTCGGTCGGCCGATAGCCAGTTATGAACAGTGCTCGCCGTGCGACGAGGTTCTTAGTCGTGGTGTCGAGCAGCCTGGCCTTAGCCACCTCGACCTCTGCGGCTGCACCGGCTCCCCGGACTCCGAGCCAACTGTTGTCCGCGGCTTTGGCGGCAACCCGGTCCGAGGCGGCCGTGGAACTGACTTCCCGGGAGCACGCTGGCACCATCACGGCGACAGGGGTAACCGAGGCTGGGAAAACCGACGGTACCCAGTCCATAACCGTCGACAGAGGTGCCCAGAGCGGACATGTGGTCGCCGTCCTCGTCGGACCGAAGGCATATGTGCGCGCCAACGACTTTGGTCTCGAGCTGCTCGGCTTCGATGCTTTGGCGGCGGACGTAGAAGCGAGCCGATGGCTAGTTCTCGGTCCGGGCTCGCCGTATGGCCAGGCCGCATACGAGGCACTGGTCTCCGGGCTGACCGTTTCTTCGGTCGTCTCGCAACTCACTTCGATGACCAGCGGGCCTCTCAGCTTGCTGCCCGCCACCACCGTGGACGCCCAAGCAGTTGTGGGCCTCCAGGCCACGGTCCCGTCCGGTAACGGTGTGCCCGCTGGACATGAGGTGCTCTATGTGCGCAGTAGCGGTCAACCGCTCCCTGTAGAGACAGTCGTCACGCAGGGCGGAGACTCAAACGTCACCGTGTTCGGTCCCTGGGGTCGCCCACCCGCCGCATCTGCCGAGGCCGGTGCCATCCCGGTGCGTCTTGGTTGGCTGGCTGGACATCAGCCACAAGGGCTCGGCATCCCCGGGGCGCCCGGGTACTCCACATTTACCGGACCACTTGGAGGGCCGATGCAACTGGGGCGGCCGTGGGGCAAGCCGTGCCAGCCGGTGCTGTTCGACGTGGCCGCCGACATCCCACGGTCTTTCTACACCGAAGTGGCTAGAGTCATCGGCCAAGCTCGGGCGGCCGGGGTCGATGTGACCATCATCAACCTTGGGAACGAATGGGAACAAGGCCTTCTGTACCCGCCGGGACAGACGTTATCGACCGTCAAGGTGGTCCATATTTATGCCGCCACCGGCACGGCCCCAATCCTCGCCAACGGCCGCCGCGAGCACATCGATCTTGGCTGGGACGCTCGCCCGGCTCCAGATGGCGAGCACGAGATCCTTACGGAGGCTCAGGGGTCCCTCTACCTCAGGGTGATCGCGGGCCAGCCCTTGTCCGCCCGGCGAGCCGTCCGCCAGCTCATAGCCCTCACGCAGGGCATTTTGAGCTCAGTTGCGCCTGGTTCGGGTATCGCCGACGGAACGGACGTGGACCGCTTCAGCGCTGCTGACATTGCCGCTATGCAGACAACGTCCGGTTGCCATTTCCAGCCCACCCAGGGATTGGTCCTGCCGCCCCAGCCTTCAGGCCTCCCCGAAACCTCCGAATCGTAGGGCGGAGAGAGCCAGTGGCGAGACCCAAGGATGTCCGGCGCGCCATGAGCTGCCCCGACAACGAGCGCAAGCCCTAGTAGGGACGCTGCAGCCCTGAGGCGGCCCCTAGCCGGCCCACACATGGCGGCGCAGCGGCCCGAGCTCGGCTGTTCGCCCGGAGCGGGGGACGCCGGCTGGCGCGGCCCACACGGCCGGGGACGCCAGAAGATGGGGCGGCCGCGGCCGCGGCCGGAGCCGAGGCGGGCGGGGGAGCGGAGCGCGCGGTGAGGCCGCCGACCCTAGCTACGTGGCCATCGGCCACGACCTTCCCACCGTTGCTTTCTCGTCTGCTCTTCTTCCTCTCCCCACCCAGTTCAGTCGAGGCATGCGCCTCAGCCCTTGTTGCGTGGGTATGTAGGTGTGGAAATGCCGCGGGCCCGGTTAAGCGATGCCGAGGTGGAGCCGCTGTTGGCTGGCTTGACCCGAGAGTACGACGCGCATATCGCCGTGCCCGCGGAGCTTTGGGCCCGGCCATCAGTACATATCGAGCAGCTGACGGATCCAGTCGCTCGATGCCGCGGCTGCGACGGTCTTGCCCTTTGCGTCGAGATCCGCACCGCTGGCGCCGTGCCCTAGTAGCAACACGATGATCCGGTGTTGTTCCTCCTTTGCTAGTTCCGACCCAGAATTGCTCTTGCCCGTTGTTTGGACAGCCAAATGGAGGGGGGTCGAACCACTCTTGTTCATCAGAAGCGGACCGGCACCTCGGTCTATGAGGGCGCTAACCGCGCCCGAGCTTCGAGTCCTTACCGCGCGATGAAGTGGCGCTACACCGCTCTTGTCGAGCGCGTCCGGGTCTGCGCCAGCATCTATGAGGTAAGTGATCACCTCGCGCTGCGCACCGGGCTCCCAGTCGTCTGCGCCCGGGCGTCCATCGGCAGCGTAGTGAAGGGGTTCGGCGCCCCTCCTGTTGCGGGCGCGAACAGCGGCGCCCTGTGCGACCAGTGACTCGGCGAGCTGTCGGTGGTGGGCCGCAGCGGCGACATGGAGGGCCGCGTCGCCAGCGTAAACGTAATGACCAATCGGGATGAGGAAGTAGGGGTCAGGATCCTGGCGGCTCGCTCCGACCAGAAGCGGTCGCGTGGCCAAGCCAGGAGTTTGCTCGAGCATCCGCCGGACTTTGGAGTGGTCACGGGCGGCGATCGCCGCGAAGAGCGCAAGCAGCGCACGCTCATCGAACTCGTCGGGTCCCCGACCTGTCTGCCTCACGGGTACAGAATGCTCGATTGGGAACGACTGCGCTGCGGGGGCGACGTGGCGCCATATCGAGACCACTTTGCGTCAAGAGGCTTTCGAGATTTCTTTCGTTGCGGCTCCTGGCCGTCCGCGTCCCTGGTGCTCGCCGTAGCTCGTATGGCGGTGACGGGCTCGGGAGTGGCCTGTCCGAGCTGGCGCTCGGGGTGTGAGCCGGCCGCGCTGGAGACAGAGCCGTTCCCCTTTTGCCCTCCCGGGCCCGCTTGCGGGGTTCTTCCTCGGCATGGTGAGTCGCGGCTGTCACCCGCATTCAGCCGGC
>DATKHZ010000254.1:0-9447 GCA_035509995.1 Acidimicrobiales bacterium
GTCGATGACCAGGTCGGCGATGTCAGCCAACTTGACGCCACGACCGCCGCGGGCAGCTACCGCGGCGGAATGTTGGCGCGACGTCAAAGCGACAACCTTGGCTCCCCGGCTTTTGGCCGCCTCCGCGACTTCGACCGGCACGGGGTTCCTGCCCGAGTTGGAAACGACGAAGAAGACGTCGCCCGCTTCGACAGGCTCCGTGCTCACAATCAGCTCCCCCAACCCGGGCTGTCTTTCCAGGAGGCTTGCCCGTCGGCTTCCCTGGTGGAGCATGAGCCAGTCGACGAGGACGGCATTTACTGGCACCAAACCGCCTGCGCGGTAGAACGCCTCTTCAGCAGCCATGTGCGAATGGCCGGCACCGAACACGTGGACCAGGCCACCTCCGGTTATTGCGTCCGCGCACCATTGTGCGGCCAACATCATTGCGTCTTCTTCGTCACCCAGCTCCTCGAGCAGGGCCCTCACCGTCGATAAGTATGCGAGCCGGTTTCTTTCCATGATTACCTTTCTCCAACCCTCGTTTTACTCCTGAGATAGCACCAGTTTCGTGCAGGCGGCAACGATTCGCGGCCCGGCCTCACCGGTGAGCGGAGACGACATGACCTCGTAGCCGCCGTCGCGATCCTCGTCGGGACCGAATATGTAACCCGGCGCACCGTTCGAGTAACCGACAACACGGAGCTCGTTTAAACCCGTCTTTTCAACGACGGCGCGTTCGATCGAATTGAACGGCTCGCCCGGGACGAAACAGATCGTGACCTCACCGATGCGCAAGACTGCGACCTCTGCGTCGTGCTCGGGCTGGCGGCTGCCGTCCCGACGCAGGTTCCTCGCGGCAGCCGCTTCCTCGGCGAGGGCGGCCTCGGACCGGTCTTCATCGGCGCGCGCCGATGGGCCAACGGCGTCGAATGCCACAAACTGTTCGGCGCTCCTGTGCGGCAATGGGACCACGGCGCGCCCGAGGCGGATGGACGGTTCAGGCGCAACCGGGCACGCTCGGCCAAGCGCTCTCTGGGCTGCCGCAGCGACGAGCGAGCCGAGACGTTCCACCTCGGGCTGCGCCCTACTGCGCCGGGTGCTGCGGGTACTGATGTCCCCCGCGGCTCCCTGAGCCCATGCACACCGCCCGGTTGCACCGGTGCTCGCCTCCAGCGCCTGGGTACACGCGCCGACAATATCGCCCGACACCGCGAGGTTGCTCGGTCCTAAGACTGTCCCGTGGCAAGGAAAGATGACCACCAATCCCTTGAGGTGCCCATCGGCGGTCGCGCTAAGGACGCTGAGCCTCTGAGGACGGGCGGTCGCGGAGCGACGGTCGGCGGCGACCCCGTCGACGGCCTCCTCCGTCCAAGCCAGCGCCGCAGGCGAGAGGTCCTGAACGGCGGAAACCAAGGAGCTTGCGACTGCGAGCGGGAGGAAGCCCCGGTAGACGGCTCGAGCGTCGCGATGACCGAGGTCGTCGTCGTCCCAATCCCGGTACAGGTCTGGACCTGCGTGGGTATGCGTCGCGCTGACCAGTAGGTCGCGACCGGCCAAGGGCCCAGTGGCTTCGACGGCCGCCCGAATGTCCGCCACGAGTGACCTGTCGACCTCCAGCAGCTCACAGGTCACCCAACCGACGCGGGCTTCGCCGTCGTCGAGCACGATCGAGCGCGCCCAGAGCTGCGTTGAGACCTGGCGGCTCAGACTTTGGCGACGGACGTAACCGTCGAGCCGGCACGGAAGCGGGGGAGTGATGCATGAAGCGCCGAAACCAGCTTTCAACAATCCTGCCACCCATCCACGGGCCCCCCGTGAAGCGGTCTCGACCTTGTTGTCAACTTAGCTCCTCGACCCAGGAGACGAACGGCTCAGGCACTCCGTGGGCCGCGATTTCATAGCACCCGTCAAGGGTCGGCGAGCCCGGCACGAACAACGGGTCGTACTCGGAGTTGTGCTCGAACCAGGCTTTCACGCGCTCAGCCAGCTCGGGGACGGCGGCCACAAAGCCGCCAGCGATGGCGATCGGCACACCCGGCCCTCCGGTCACCAATGCGGAGGCGTCGATGGCCAGCTCCGCTAGGTCACGCGCCGCATTGTCGAGGATTTGAGCCGCCGTTACGTCACCCATCCGGGCCGCCGCCACAACCGGCTCTGCAAAGCGGGCGATGCTCCGCAGTTGGCTGCCCGGGCGCAGGGTTTCGGGGAGGTCCTCGATCCTGCCGAAGGCTTCTACCGCCGCATCCAGCAACATTTTCGAGCCACCGCGCCTCCGGTCGCGCCAGCGGCAGGCGCTGATCAACCCTTCCAGGCCGACCCTGTACCCGCTGCCGACGTCGCCAAGCAGGGCGCCCAAGCCGTCAAGCCTGTGCGCCCGGCCGCTGCGGTCGACGACCAAGGCAATGGTCCCGGTGCCCACGGTCAATACCACCCCCGGTTCACCGCCCAGGCAACCCACGTAGCCTGCGACGCCGTCGGGGACCAAGGTAACCCTGGTGGCGTTCACGAACTCCGCCAGCTGTTTGACAACGTCCCGCTCGCCCTGCCCGGCCGATAGACCCCGCGAGGTTATGACCATACGCATCCCGCCGGGCTCGTCTGCAGGAACGATCCCGGAACGCCGGACGGCTGCGTTCAGTTCCGCCATGAGCGACCTCACTGTCCCGTCACCGACACCAGAGCCGACCTCGGCCAGCTCGTTCAGGATCTCACCCCCGGTACCGACCAGGCGCACCCGTACGTGGGTCGCGCCAACATCTGCGAGCAGGAAAGAGGTGCTCATTGCTATCCGGGCGTTAGCGGCACCGCACTAGAAGCTGCGCCGCGAGACGCCGCGCCGACGCGGGCGCGTTCGGTGAGCCGGCGTCTGGCGAGTTCTACGACCCCTTTCACTCCGGCTTCCTCGCCGACGCGGGCACAGTGGAACTGGAACTTGGCTTGCAGCCACGGCGCGATGTCGTCTCGTGCGGCGTCGAGAAGTGCCACCAGATAAGGCGAGCCGGGTGTGAGCATCCCGCCCGCGAGCCCGACGCCGGCGGGGAGGAAAAGGTTCACGAGGTTGGCCACAGCGTGCCCGCAGGTTGCGCCCGCCGCAGCCAGCACCTCGAGGCAGAGCGGATCCCCTTGCAAGGCTGCGTCCACCACGTCTTTGCCTGTAAGGCTCGCCACGTCAGCGTTCAGGCTGTGGCCGGGGTCGGCGGCGATGCGTTCGGCGGCGGCTCGCGTGAACGCAGCGCCAGAGGCGACGGTCTCCAAGCACCCGTGCTTGCCGCACGCACAAGGCCTCGACTCTCCGGGCACGGGGAGATGCCCGACGTTCAGGCACATGAGGCGCCCTTCATCGGCATCGAGGACCAAGCAGGCCCCGACCCCGGTACCGATAGAAACGTAGAGCCACGGCAGGGCCGGGCCACCAGGCAGGACCGCCAGTTCTGAGAGAGCGGAGGAACAGACGTCGTTTTCGATCACAACGGGTACGCCCAACTGGCGGGAAAGCTCCGGCCCGAGCGAAAGGCCGTGCCAGCCCAGATTTCCCGCGTCCATGACCACCCCGGCAGGAGAATCGATGAGCCCCGCGATCCCGACGCCGACTCCGGCCACGTCGGCCCACTCGGCCCCTGCCTCCTCCAAGGCACTGGCGGCGGCTTCCGCGATGGCGTGGAACTGGCCCGGCGCCATCCGATGGGGGTAGGAAACCCAGCTGAGCAGGTGGCCCTGGCCGTCCTCCACCCCGGCGCGCACGTTGGTACCGCCCACGTCGACGCCGACCCACAGCGCCGCTGGCGCGGCCCCCTCGGCAACCTCGCTCTCGCGTCCCATACTGTACGGTCGCGCACGCCGACCTTCAGTACGCGTCATCGCGACGCTACCCCCTACGCCACGAGGCCGGCGCGCGGGGCGTCCCACTCCCCGCCCACCATCACGCCAGCGACCATGAGGTCCTGGTCGAGCAGCACCAGGTCGGCGGCACGGCCAACCGCTATCGCACCGCACTCGTCGTCTATGCCGAGGACGCGCGCAGGGTTGGCCGACGCCGCGGCCGACGCCACCTCGATGGGAAGCGAGCACTCCGTTACCGCCCGCCGCAGCGCCGCGTCCATCGTGAGCGTGCTACCGCACAGCGTGCCTGTCCCCGCCAGCCTGACCTGGCCGTTCAAAACGTGGACGTGGAGCCCCCCGACCGTGAAGTCTCCGTCGCTCAGGCCGGCCGCTTGGATTGCGTCTGTGATCAGGACCAGTCGCCCTGGCATGCTGCCCACCAGGGTCGTGACCGCCGGGTGGACGTGTACGCCGTCGTTGATTACTTCGCAAGCAATCCCCGAAACGAGCGAAGCCCAGACGACGCCCGGTTCACGGTGGTGCACCGGGCGCATGCCGTTGAACAGATGGGTGGCCAGGGTCGCGCCGGCATCGATAGCGGCGCGCGCCTGGTCGTAGGTGGCGTCCGTGTGCCCGATGGCTGCCACTGCGCCCGCCTCCAGGATGTCGCCGATGACCTCGAGAGCACCAGTTAGCTCAGGGGCTATGGTTACGCTCCGCAGTGCCCCCCGTGCCGCCTCCACCAACCTTGAAAAGGTGTGGCGATCGGGCATTAACAGGTGCGCCGGGTTTTGGGCGCCGCGGCGCGACTCAGCCAGAAACGGGCCCTCGAGGTGCGCTCCGATCACGTGGCCGAACTGGCTAGGGCCGGCGTCGACCATATCGGCGACCCAACCCAGACCATCGATCAGCGAGCTCGGGGCGGCGGCGGCGAGAGAAACCAGCGTGCGCGTCGTGCCGTGCTGACGGTGGAACGCTACGGCGGCTGCCATGTCGTCGGGCGAACGCGAGCTGTCATGGCCGCCTCCGCCGTGCGTGTGCAGGTCGATGAACCCCGGAAGGAGCCATTTTCCAGCGAGGTCGACCGCACCCGAAGGAGCGGGGCCGCGGGCGATGTCGGTGATCCTTCCCGCCTCGACCGTAACCGACGCGTCAGCCACGACGCCGTCCGGGGTGACCACTTTGCCACCTGAAAGGACTGTCATAGGCGCAAAAACTCAGTAGCGGGGCTTCACCAGAACCGCACGCGGTCGCGGTAGGGATCCATCATCTTGTGGTTCTTTTCCCAGACACCGTCCAGGTTCCCGCTCCAAAACACCGGCACGGGGTCCATCTTGCCAACCAGGCGTTCGACAACACCGACCATGACGGCGTGCATGACGGCAGCTCCGGCGACGGTCGACAACGGCCCGACGGGTTGCGGGACTCCAGGCAGCCTGACGACAGCGTCACCGTGGGGCGCGCAGTTGTCGATCACCACGTCGGCGATCTCGTAGAGCTTTTTGCCGCTTTTCTGGCGCGAGGACACCGAGCGTGAATAAGCCAAAGAGGTCACCGCTACCACAGAGATGCCCCGCCCCTGCGCTTCGAGGGCCATTTCTATCGGCACCGCGTTCCGGCCCGAGTTGGAGATAATGACCAATACGTCCTGCTTGCCGACGCGGTGGTAATCGAGAATGTGAGGTGCGAACCCGTCAAGGCGCTCGAGGAACTCACTTTTTGACACTTCCGTGCTCCCCGTCAGGCTGGGCTCAAGGATGGGGCAGACCGGTACCACGCCGCCAGCCCGATAAGCGACCTCCTCGGCCAGCTCATGTGAGTGGCCGGTCCCGAAGGTGAAGACGATCCCGCCGCCGGTCAACCGTTCAGCAATTAGGTCGGCCGCCTGACCGATCGCCGGCAATTGGGTTTCAGCCAGCTTCCCCAGTGTTTCCTGGCAGGATTTCAGGTACTCTTCGCTCGCGCTCATCGTAGACCCCTCTCGTCGGCCGGTCGTCTTGGTCGTTGCCAAGCACATGAACGGCCCGAGCACAAGTGTAGATCCCTCAGGGCACGAGCCGACAATTCGGCCGACGGCCATGGAGGTGGGGAGGTGGGGAGGGGGGGACCATGCTCCAACTCGGTCGCTGAGCGCACGTCGCTCACCGTCACACCGGGACCTGCTCCCGCAATATCAGGCCGCCGAACTGCCTGGTCCCTTTGGTGGCGAAGCTATCGCAGCGCCGCCGTCGGGGCCGTCGGAGTTGTACCTCCGGGCAAGCCCCCCTCGGCGACGAGGGCGCCGCGCGGGCGGGCCATGCAATGGGAACGATGGCAGCTCCCACCCTCACCGACTGCAATCGGGCGACGCCGCCGTCGAGGAACGACGGTCGCCCCGACAGCCTTTCCCATACCTTTGCTGGCCACGAACAATACCTTTGCCTGTCAGGGAACAACCGGCAGCAAGCGCTCCGAGCACGCCTTGGTCAGCGAACAAGGCGGTGGTACAGTCTCTCTTCGTGCTCGTTTTGACTCAAAACCGATCACAACACAACTCGAGCACGAACAACCGGCCCCCGATAAGACCCCAGATGCCTTTGGCTACGCTCCGGCGCGCCCCGCCTCAGCGGGTGCTCGCATGGATGTCAGCGTGCCTCGGGCCCAGGGAAGTTTATCGGCGAGGGGTGGTAGCTATTTTGTCGGCTGTCACGGTCGGGCCTGGCCGCAGCGCCCGGCCCACCGGGCCCAGCCGACCAAGTAGACCACGGCCGAAGGGTGCGCGCATTATGCCGCCAACTCGCATGAGTGCACCACACACGAAAGGTCGGGCGGTCATTCATGGTCGAAGCTCTCGATCAGCCAAGGTTGACCGGCACCAGTTCGCCCGCGGGCGGCGCGCCCGGCGCACCTATATCCGTCCTACGCTGTAAGAAAGGCAGGCTTGGCATATGAGCCTTCACCGTACACAAAGCACATCGTTCCGCCTCAAGGCGGCCACACTTGTTATCGGGGTAGCCTCCCTCACTGTAGCCGGCAGCACATTCTCGACAGCCGCCTCGGCGAGTGCTCCCAGCGGCTCTCTAAAGATAATCACCTGGGTCAACCCGCCAGCCGTGCAAGCTCTCACCAAGATTGACAAGGAGTTCATGGCGAAGTACCCGGGCATCAAGGTGCAGCTCGAGACGGAAGCCAACGTCACCGCCGGGTACATAACCCTGCTGGCAACGAGCGTTGACTCTTCAAGCGCGGACATCGTAACGAGCACCAACGAAATCCAGCCCCTCCCGATGCACCCATCGCGGGCAAATATGAACCCGATGCAGTATTGGGCGTCCTCCAAGGTGTTCATGCCGCTGAACGGTCAGCCCTGGTTGAAGAACTTCAACAGTGCCGCCGTGCAGACCGAAACCTACAATGGGCAAATCGACGGGATCCTGTCGGGCGTTTACCAACGGGTGATCTTCTACAACAAGGCTGATTTCGCGAAGTACCACGTCAGTGTCCCCACGACTTATTCCCAGTTCATAACCCTTCTACAAACCCTTAGCGCAGACCACGTCACACCGCTCTGGCTCGGGGCTGGAGGTGGCGCACCCATCTACGTCCAGGACTTCTTGACCATGCCGCTGATGGCCAGTCTCTGGCTTCCCCACGCGCCCGGTCAAAACATCTACACGGACCTTCAAACAGGCAGCCAAAAGTGGGATAACCCGTACTTCGTGCAGGCCATGACAGAGGAAGCGGCCATCGCCAAGTACATTGAGCCCGAGTACACGGGGATCTCTTGGGAGGGAATGCCGGCCGCGTTCGCCGAGAACAAGGCAGCCATGCTCCTCGACGGCTCGTGGGACCTGGCCACGGTCCAGCAAGCGAACCCCAAGCTCCAGGTTGGCAGCTTCCCGCTGCCGGGGAGCAACATTGCTAGCCAAAACCAGCCCCTGGTGCAACCAGATTTGAACCTCGAGGTCCTTCGTCATGGCCACAACACGGCCAACGCCTTGTTGTGGATGGCATTCTTTGCCAGCCAGCCGATCTACGAGCAGTACGTCGACATCACGGGGATCTCCCCCAGCGAGAGCAGTGGTAGCTACACGAGCTTCAGTTCCGGCGTGCTCGGGAGTTTGCTCGGCAAGGGGACTCAAGTGTCCACGATCCTGCCGAACCCAATGCCCCCGGTCGAGGGATATTACGACACCGCGACCGAGTTCCCGCTGCTCCAAGAACAAGTGATGGCTGGGTCAGTAACACCGCAAAAAGCGGCTCAGGAGATCCAGAGCAGCTGGAAACCCTAATATCGGGGCAGCAGTGATAACTAAGTAGGGAAGCCGCCCCAAAGAGCGGGTGCACCCGTTTAACTCGGAGTGCACCCGCTCTGGTCAGGGAGGTCGTAGGATCACGGTGCTAGCCGAATAGGGTGCCTGCGAGGGCTCGTGGGCTAGAGGGGGTGGGCGACACTGCGAGCTCGCAGCAAACTCTCGGGTGGCGGGCAGCTACCCGTCGGGTCGCGGATCTGTATGTGGGGTGGGATTGCAGTAGGGGCGGCGTTCTATATCCTGTTCGGGATAGCCCCGGCGGTGGCAACCGTCCTGGTATCGTTCACGAACTATTCTGGCCTGCCGGGTTCGCCTACATCGTTCGCAGGGCTGTCAAACTACACGGCACTCTTCACGACAGAAGGCCCCGGCTTTATTTCCAGCATTATCGACACGCTATTTTTTGTTGTCGGCGTGACCGTCGTGCAAAACGTGGTGGCCATGCTGTTGGCTCACCGGTTACAGGGTGAAGGAAAGACCGCGACGTTGCTGCGGGTCCTTGCCTTCTTCCCGATCGTCCTAGGGGTAACGGTCGTGGGGATTGTCTGGCTCCTGTTGTTCGACCCGCTGTCCAGCCCGGCACAGGCTGTGTTCGGGGCGTTCGGGGTACGGTCCGCGTTCTTCGGCTCCAGCATCGTGGCGATGCCTTTGGTGATCATCGTCCAGGTGTGGCAGAACCTTGGTTTTACGATGGTGGTCTTCATCGGGAGCCTGAAAATGATACCCCGCTCGATTTACGAGGCTGCCGGCCTGGACGGCGTCACGCCCTGGAAGCGGTTCACCTCGATCACTTGGCCCATGATGGCACCGGCAGTAACGGTGAACGTCCTGTTTGCCGTGATCGGCTCGCTTACTACCTACAACCTCATCTATATACTTACTGACGGCGACTTCGGCACGAACACGCTGGGCATGCTGGCGTTCAATAGCGCCTTCGGCGCAACCGCCGACCTCGGTCTTGGAGCGGCCGTTACGGTTGCCCTGTTGGTCGTCGCTATCTGCGTCGCGGTCCCGTTGGCCTTATTGCTCCGGTACAGAGAACGTAGGCTCCTGACATGAGTTCGTCGCCCGGCATTTTGTTGGTCAACCCTCGTCGTGTGTGGAGGCTCACCACTGCAATATTGATCGGGTTACTGTTCATTATCCCGATCATATATGTCGTAATGATATCGATTGAATCACCAAACCAGTTCCTGGACCACCCGCTCGTCCCGCCGGTCCCACCAAGCCTTCAGAACTTCAGCTCGGCCTACCAGCAGGGCGACTTGGGGCCCGAAGTACTGAACACGATCATCTATTCGGTCTCGGCGGCGGGCATCTCCACGGTACTGAGCCTGCTGATCGCATTCCCTGT
>DATKHZ010000255.1:0-2314 GCA_035509995.1 Acidimicrobiales bacterium
CAAAACAACCCGTGCAGGACCTTCCCGCCGTCCAGGGGGGACGCCGGCAACAGGTTGAAGGCGCCGAGCAAAACGTTGATCACGCCGAGCCAGCGCAGGGAGCCGGCCGCGAGGTCCCAACCAGCCAACTGTGCGAGACCAGCGAGCCCGAAAGAGATCCCGCCGAGGACGCCGCTCGCCAGGGGGCCCACCAAGGAAACCACCAGCTCGATGGAAGGTTTGCGGCTGTCGCTTTCGATACGGGTCACCCCGCCCATGAACCAGAGCGTTATGCCGTCGACATGGAGCTTGGCCCGGCGCGCCGCCACGGCGTGGGCCACCTCGTGGACCAGCACCCCGACAAGCAAAGCAACTGCAGTGAGCGACCCGGCCACCCAGTAAGCCCCATGTGTGTAACCGGGGACATCTGAGGGCAGCCGCGAGTTTGCCAGGAAGTAGGCCACGATGGCGGCGAGAGCGAAAATGCTCCAGTTCGCGCCGACCTTGACGCCGGCCACCTTTCCAAACCTCAGGGTGTCTTCCAAAGTTCTTCCCTTTCGGGCCCCAATCGGCCCTACACCAAGAACAACGTTGACCGGTCTTCCCGTCTTCCATATGTAGCAGGCCGTTGCGCCCTACCTCGTCGCGACCTGGGTACAAGCGTCGCCGGCAGCGGCTCGCAGCCGTCTGGTAGGCGCCCGGCAGTGGCCCGGCAACCTCCTACTAGCCGAATGGCAGTGACTCGGCAGTGGCGCGTCGGTGGCCCGGCAGTGGCCAGCGCCAGCGCTTGGCACAATCATTAGTGCCTGGGCGTCCGCTCCCGCCGTTCCCGATGAGTACCCATTTCACGGCGTGCTTCTTCTTTGGCTTCGCGATCGGCGATGGCCCGCCTCTTGTCGTAGGCGCGTCGGCCCCTGGCAAGCGCGATCTCGACCTTCGCACGGCCGTCCTTGAAGTACGCCGTAAGCGGCACGAGCGTAAGCGGTCCTTGTTGGGTCTCGCGCGCCAGGTCCAGGATCTCGCGTTTGTGCAGCAATAGCTTGCGAGCACGGTCAGGGTCGAACATTCCGAACCCGCTCGTGTACCCGTAGGGCGCCACATGCATGCCGTGCAGCCAGACCTCGCCGTCCTGGGCCCGGGCGAACGAGTCCCGTAACTGCACCTTGCCTTCCCTGAAGGACTTGACCTCGCTGCCGACCAGGACGATCCCGGCCTCGTAAGTACCTAGGATCTCGTAGTCATGGCGCGCCCGGCGGTTCTGGGCCACCAGCGTCCGCCCGTCGACCTGCTTCGCGGCCATAGGCCTATCAAAGCTAGTTTCGTCGGCGTGCTCCTGTTATCGAGGCCCCTCTTGGACCGTGTTGTCGCCCATTGCCTCGACGGGCTCCCTCTCGAAGCATGCGGCCTGTTGGCCGGCCGAGAGGGCGAGGTGCTCGAGGTATACCCCGCCAGCAACGCGGCCCGTTCGGCGCGTCTCTATACGGTTGAGCCGGGGGACGTCCTGCGCGCCGACCGCGCCGCCAGGGCCGCCGGCTGGGACCTGATCGGCGTCTGGCACTCGCATACCCACACCCTGGCGTACCCCTCGCAAACTGACGTCGAGCAGGCCCCGGACCCCGATTGGCACTACGTGCTCGTATCGCTGAGCGACCTGGAGCCGGTAGTCCGCAGCTACAGGATCATCGGCGGCGAGGTCCGGGAGGAACCTCTTCTTAGCGAGGCTTGACGGCCCAGGGTTCAGGTCAAGCTTGGCGGCCCAGGTCGAGGCGATGCCCAAGCTCGAGGCACTGCCCAAGCTCGAGGCACTGCCCAGCTCGAGGCGATGCCCAAGCTCCAGACGATGTCCTACAATGGTGATCAGAAAGGTCGGGTTTGGGCCCGGCCGCCTCAGTTGGGAGGGCGCGTGGCACTTAGGGAGAGGCTGTGACGGTCGAAGTGCGCCTGCCGAACATCCTGCGCCCCATGGCAGCGGGGGAACCGACCGTAAACGCGGAGGGGGCCTCGTTGCGAGAGGTGTTCGACGACCTGGTGCGGCAGTACCCGGCGCTCCGTTCTTCCCTGCTCACGCCCGACGGCGAGATGCACCGGCACCTGAACGTCTTCGTCAATGACGATGATGTCCGCTACCTGGGCAAGCTCGATGCCAAAGTCGGCGACACCGACACGGTCACCCTGATGCCCGCGGTGGCAGGGGGCTGAACGATGGCGCACTACGAAAGCGTTCTCGACACGATCGGCAATACGCCCCTCGTGGAGATCAGCGAGTTGAGCCCGAACCCGCGTGTACGGGTGCTCATAAAGCTCGAGGGTGTGAACCCGGGGGGCTCGGTGAAGG
>DATKHZ010000256.1:0-3790 GCA_035509995.1 Acidimicrobiales bacterium
GCGCGAGGAGTTGTCCCGATCCGAGCGAACTGATCTGACCTGCAATTACGGCCTCTTCGGTGGTCGAGTTGTTGCTGTAAATCAGTGGGTTAGCCTTCTCGTGGCCAAAAAGGTTGGACCCGTACTGGACACCATCATTGATGCGGAAAAAGTTCTGTTCGTCGAGGTCGCGGTATAGCCCCGCGGTCACTATGTTCTTGGACGTGCCAGGGCCCGTGCTTGCAGCTTGAGGGCTGAGCACGCCTCGCGTCAGTCCTGGCACATTTCGCAATGAGAGGCCAGCCGCAGCAATGGCTCCGGCGCCCATCATGAAAGAACGCCGGCTCAACCCCGGCTGATCAAAGCGGGACGGCTCGGCCTCAAACGGACCATCTCTAGGAGTATCCACTTCAAGCCCCTCCTTCTATCTCGGGTTACTCTCGCACGGGAGAGCGGCTCACCGCTCAGGTGCTGCAGCGGGCCTCATGTCGACCTGCTGCAACTACCACCCTACGGAATTTAACCTCCATGATCCGAGTTGTCAAGCCGCAGCGAGGTACGCCCCGGATCTCCGTGCCGCGGTGGCCTTTAAGGGTTCGCCGACGCAGGGCCTCCCTGCCGAGGCAACGAACTGGGGCTGGGCAGCATCTGGTTCTCCGGCGATCCGGGTGTCATCAGTCAAGGCTTGTCGCAGTGGTTTGGCCGCTGTTTACTCGTCGAGCCCGAGTTCTCCTCGGAAGCAAGGAGGTAAAGGAGTTCTCCTTGGCACAGCCAACCCACACGCCGGCACCGTAGGCGATGTCGTCGGCGAGACGCATAGCACACCACTGCGCGACGCCCACGGTGGGTCGTCGCCGGATCCATTCTGCGAGGTGAGGTGCTAGCGCGACAACCAGGAGGACGCGCCGGGCACGGGCGAAGCCGGCTGCAGCGAGTACCGCCACGGGCCACCACACCTTTGTCACCGCTCGTGCAACCGACTCGCCACAAAGCAGATGCCCGCGGAGTGCGAGCCGGGCAACTTCCCTGCTTGGCAGCGGAGGTTGCACCTGCGACCGAGTCCTCATATCGAGCGCAAAAGTGGTGCCGGCCGCAAGCGCTACGGCTATCTCGCCCTGTCCGGCAGCCAGCGCAACCCAAATGGCTGCGCTCCAGGGAGAGACGTCGAGTGCGGTCACCGCGCCTCCGTGCCGGCGCGCCAAGGGCGCCGCGGAATAGCCGTACCGGGCGCGCTGTCTCAACCATGCAACCAACGATGGCCGCGGCGGGTGGACGACAATAGACGCGGGTTCATAACGGACGCGCCATCCCGCCCGGTCGAGACGCCATACCAAGTCGACGTCCTCCCCGTACCGCAATGTCTCGTCGAAGCCACCGACATCTTCGAGAGCGGCTCGACGGGCCACCATTGCGGCGGTGGGCACGTATGGCACCCAGCTGCCGGGTCGCACCGGCCCCTCTCGAGGGCCGAGATCGAGCGGTGAACAATACGTTTCATAGACAACCATGGAAGGAGGCGGGCAGCGCTTTGGGTCGGCGGCTCGGTCCCCGCTGAGGACCCGGGGCGCGACTGCTCCAACGGCGGGGTCACCGAGCTGCGCCAGTAAGGGCGCTAGCCATCCGGGCTCGGGCTTACAGTCGGCGTCGACGAAGGCGACGAAAGCCGTTCTTGTTGCCCGCCATCCGGTGTTCCGAGCAGTGGCTGCGCCCATGTGCCGATCGTGGTGCAGCACAGTGGTGGCAGCTCTCCGCGGAAGCCGGCGAATAGCATTGATCAGGTCGTCTCTGTCGACAGAGCCGTCGTCGACGACGATCACTCTCAAGTCCGGGCTAAGTGCTCCGAGGGTGTCCTCTAGACCCCTGGTGCGGTCGCGGACGGGGATCACCACGGTCACCTCCGCCGGCTTAATCAGGTATGGGTCGAGCCTGGGATGGACGATCCCGGCGTCGAGAAGGCCTCGAGCCAATCGTTGGGTGGCCGGCTCGTCGCCGATTACGGTTCCGGCAACAAGACGGTCGAGGACGAAAGCACCTTTGGCCGAGAGGCGCATGATACGCAAGGGTGCACCTCCCGTCAGCAGGCAACCCGCAAAGCGGCGCACCGAAGTATCCAGGACCAGACGGGCGTTCGCCGGAAGGCGCCAGGTTCCAGGGCCTGCCGGTCGCGAGCAAACCGGGTGGTCGGGTGGCTCCAGCCCAGCGTTGCCGCTCACCGGGCGGTCATCCCGGCATCGACGGCTAACACGGCACCCGTAATCCCGCTGCTTTCGGAGCCGCACAACCAGGCCACCAAAGCAGCAGGCTCCTCCGGTACGAGGAGGCGACCTAGGAGATGGTGAACGGCGAACTCATCGGCGGAGATGAGGTTGTAGATAGACGCGCTGGCCTCAAGCATGGCGGTACTGGTCGAGCCGGGGGCGACGACGTTGGCGGTGATCCCGTGAGGACCTAGCTCGGCCGCCAGGCTACGGACGAGCCCGACGGCGCCGTGCTTTGCCGCGCAATAAGCCGAGAGCAGGGGGAGGCCGACCGTGGCCCCCGCGGACGCCACGACGACGAACCGGCCCCTCCGCGGGGAAGGTCGCTCTAGCAGCGTCGGAATGGCGGCCTTTGCCAGCCGCCACGGGCCTTCGAGGTTTACCCCGACGAGCGTCGACCACACCAGGTCGCTGGTAGCCCAAGCCTCGGCGCCTCCCGCAATGCACCCGGCTATTGACACCGCCGCGTCGAGCCCGCCGAAGCGGTCGACCGCCGCCGTCACCGCCCGCTCGAGCGCTCCTTGGTCTCGCACGTCACCGATTATCCCGATGGCGCTTTCGGGACCGCCGCACTCCCCGACCACGCTGCTGAGATCTTCAGGACTAGCAAGTGCGTAGGCAAGTTGATCGTCGTCCTTACACCGGTCGAACAGCACGAGCTTCCAGCCGAGCGCTGCCAATCGCCGGGCCGTGGCGGCTCCGATCCCGCGGGCGGCGCCGGTCACCAACGCGACGCCAACGCCCGTGTCGTTGCCCGGAACAGCCGTCGTCACGCTCCGACCCTCCCGCATGTTCACACGGGACCGAGCTCTCCACCCAGGAGACGCCCGAACCCGGATGGCACCACCAGATCCTCAGGTGTGAGATCGTGAACTGAGGAGCGCCCAAGGCCGAGCAGGGCTGAGTCGATGCCGCTACGCAGGATGTCGAGCACGTTCTCCACTCCTGCTTTCCCGTTGGCAGCCAATCCCCACAGGGACGCACGCCCGATCATTACGGCCCGCGCCCCCAAGGCCAACGCCTTGACTACGTCGCCGCCCCGCCGGACGCCACCGTCAAGTAGCACCTCGACCTGGCCGCCGACCGCGGCGGCGATGGTAGGGAGAGCGCGCACGGAGGCGGGCGTGCCATCGAGGTTGTTGCCCCCGTGGTTGGACACCGAGATAGCGGTAACACCGCAGTCGGCAGCCCGCCTCGCGTCGTCAACGCGCATTATGCCTTTCAGCATCATTGGGCCTTCCCACTGTTCCCTCAGCCACCGCACGTCCTCCCAGGTCGGAGGGTCTGTTCGCATCCATTCACCGTACGCTCCAAAAAATGTTGGAGCCGGCTGCCCGGGCGACCCCAGGTTTGGCACTGTCAAATCGGGCAGGTGCCTGGTCCTCGCGTAGCCGAGAAGCCAGGCCGGGCGTGACAACGCCTCAGGAGCAAAGCGGACCAGAGCCCGGAGATCGATCCGTTCGGGGATGGACGGGCTGCCCCAGTCTCGCCCGTTGGAGAACGACCAGTCCAATGTGAGGATGAGCCCGACGGCTCCAGCATCACGGGCTCGC
>DATKHZ010000257.1:0-3892 GCA_035509995.1 Acidimicrobiales bacterium
GCGCCGTCCGGGCCGATCACCCGGACGTGGCCGCCCGAGGAGTAGGCCTGGCCCATGGCCAGGCCCTGGGTGGATGCCCCACCCACTACCAGCTCCTCCTGGCCGTCCCCGAAGAGGTCGGCGGTGGCGGCGGTCGAAAACGTGCTGTCGGCCGTGAAGAACGGCCACCCTGTCAGCACCGATCCGGTGGAGGCATCGAGGGCTAAGGCGTCTTGGCCCACGGAACCGGCGAAGACATCGGTGCTGCCTTGCAGGTCGCCCACCGTGAGCGACGCCGGCACGGCGTACCCCGGGCGCGGGTCGCCCACCGGGTTGGTGGCCATGGTGCGCCAAAGCGGCTGCCCGTCGGGGTTGAAGGCCAGATAGGCGCCGACGGCTGGCGTCTGGGAGTCTCCCGAGCCCACAAACACTGAGTCGAGGTTGCTCCCCCCCAGGGTGGACGCCGACGGCGTTGAGTCGATCCCTGCCCCGCCGTCATAAACGGGCCAGCCCGTGACCGGCGAGCCGTCAGCCAGGTGGTAGGCATAGACGTACCCTGACCGGTCCGCCACCACCACGGCGGAGCCCGCCGCGTCAAGAGTGGCGACAATGGGTGATGACTCGGCGATCGGGTTCCCCTTGTCCTGGCTGAAAGGGCCGGCCGACCATTTCAGAACGAACGCTGGCGAGGCCGCTGGCTGAGCACCCACTTGTCCGAGCGCGCCCATCCCCACCAGCGCGGTTGCCATCACGAACAGGGCGGCCGACCGGCGACCAAACCCCCGCGCCCTTACCACAACCCCCCGGGGCAGCCGCCCCCAAATGGGCCCCTGGCGCGGTCTCCCCGGAGTACCACTGCGCGCTGCCCGCGGTGGACATGGCCGCATCGATGGCACGCTACCCTCTGGGTTGAGCCAACTGGCTCTATGCCGCTTAGGCCGGTACCCCTAATCAAATGCTCGGTCGACGCCCCATCACAGGCTCACCGAGCGAGGGCCGTCCGAGGAGGTCGCGACCGTGACGACGTCGGGGCCTGCTTTGGGGTTGTCGAGCCCTTTCAGGACCACTTGGACGCGGTCGCCGCCAGCGACGGCCATAGGGACGGAGAAGTGGACTTCGGCGCCGTTGGTGCCAACACTCGCTCCGCAGGCGGACAATGCCGCCGAGGTGGAGGTGGTGAGGTCGGTCACGGTGCCCACCAGGCACGCCGGTGGGAATGTTCCTGCCAACGCTTTGATGTCGATGGTGCCGATGCCAGCTGCGAGTACTCCACCGGGCGAGGTGGTGAAGTCGACCGTGTAGGTGACCCGGCTCGCGCCGCGGGCGGCGGCTGAGCGTGACACCGAAAGAGCATGGAGTTCGGCGCTGGGCGTCGTCAGGAAAGCGGCTCGCAACGGCAAGTTCGACGATGTTCCCACAGTGAGCAGATGAGGGCCGGGGATCGTCGGGTTGTCGACCTGAATCAGCACAACCTCGATCACGTCGCCTCCGCTAATCGGGACCTCAGGTGGGAAGTCCACCTGGTTGTGCAGGTCACCCACCTGCGCACCGCAGTCGAAGACAGGGCTCGACTTGTGGCTCGTCAGGTCGGTGAGCTTCCCAGACGCACAGCCCGGAAACGTCCCGTCTGGGCCCGTCACGTCGATCCGCCCGTTGCTCGCGTCCAGCGCCCCGCCGCTAGAAGTCGTGAACCTGAACGTGTAGGTGACTTCGGTCGCGCCCGCGAGGTGAGTGGACAGTGACAGCACCGATAGGGAGTGGACCCCGGCCATCGGGGCGGTGTGGAAAATGACCTGCACCGCCGAGTCCGACGATGTTCCCACGGAAACCATGTCAGGGCCTGGGCTAGTCGGGTTGTCGAGGTCAACGAGCATCAGTTCGACCCGGTCCCCTCCCCTGACGGGGGTCCCCGGCGGGAACTTCAACTCGTTGTGCAAGTCACCCACCTGCGCACCGCAGTACAAGAGAAAGGCCGTCTTGTGGCTCGTCAGGTCGGTGAGCGTCCCGGCCGCACAGCCCGGGAATGTCCCATCTGACGCCTTCACATCTATGAGCCCGGTCTTGTCATTTAGGGCTCCGCGGCTCGAGGTCGTGAACTCGATCGTATAGGTGACCCCGGTCGCGCTCGCGAGGTAAGTGGTGAGCGAAAGGCTCACGCCGGACAGCCGGCTCGCTGATGTCGTGGGTGTCCCCGTCGTGGTCGTGGTCGAAGGTGGCGAGGTGGTGGTCGTGGTGGTGCTTGGCGGGAGGGTGCCGCTGCTCTCAGGTAGGCCGGTCGCCGTGGGGCCTCCAGTCGCCGCCTGGACACGAGCCTCGGCTGCGGCAAAGCAGGCACTACCAGTCAGCCCAACATCGTAGAGGCAGTCAGCGAGCAGGTAACGGTTGGTAATACCTTCGGCCTTGCAGTCGCGCTTCGCGGCAGCGACGCTCGTCGGGTTGAGCGACGCTACGGTAAGCGCCCTGCTCGGGAAGGAGAGGTTTGTGTAGCTGGCGGTGCTCATGCCCTTGGGGTAATAAAACAGCGAGCTCTGCTGGCTGACGCGCCAGCTCTCTCCGAACTGGTGGTAGAGCACGTCGAAGTCGTTCACGCTCTCCCATGGCTGCGCAAGCTGGTCAATGCTGTAGGTTGCCCCATTGCCCCCGACGAGCTCGGCCGGAGGCGACCCCGGGTCGCCGAGCAGTCCCTCGAGGTGCCCGAAGCGCGATCGCGGCACATCGACCGTCAAGTTGATCGCTTCCCTGCTGTTGCAGGTGACACGCTGGCGGGGCACGGCGATAGTGAACGTTGTTGTCACCGATACCGCTGTCCCGTCAGGCCAGGTGACGGTCGCCTCGCCCAGGCCCGACACCGAGATGTTCCCGCCCCCGGCAAGTGCGCGGCTGGCGTAGGCGACGGCGTGGCGGTCGACCCAAAGCTGCAGGTGCCCCGATGGGTTACCGGCTAGCTCCACGATGCTGCCGCCAACGCGCATCGCGGTCGCCGTGTCGACGGCAATGCTGGCGGCCCCCGGGAAGGGCTGCTGGCGGACCTGGACCTCGAGGTTGTCAGTAGTCGACTTCATGAGCGTGAATTCGCCGGCAGCTTGGAAGCCGTAGGCGGCACCGGAAAAAGTCAGCTCGTGCGGGTCACCGTAGGAGCCGCCGCCGCCCGGGCCGCACCCGCCACCGCCGCCACCGCCACCGCCGCCACCTTCATTACCGCCACCGCCACCACCGCCACCGCCGCCACCGCCGCCGCCGCCACCGCCGCCGCCGCCTAGGTCGAACTGTTTGGCGGCAAGATCGAAGGCGACGAAGGCGAACGCGTAGCCGAACGCCGCGCCGAGGGGCTCGAGGCCTTCGGCGGCGCCCAGCCCAGCTTCCCCTCCGAAACTCTGCAATGCCGCGGCTGTGCCCTCGAAGCCTTGAGCGGCGAGGTGGAAGGCTTCGGCAAGATCCTGCTGAGGCCCGCCACACTCCTCGAAGGGAACGAACCGCCCGGCCGGCAGTGCCGACGGCGGGACCGGCGCCAAGATGTTGTCGGCGTAGCCTTTGAGAGCTGCCTCCAGGCGGAGCTCGCCCGTGGTGAGCGAGCTCGGGTAGAGCGCGGCCGGCAACACCAAGGTCCTCGGCGCCATTTGCGCCAAGGTCTTCTTGAACGCGCCGGTGCTGAGGATTGCCGCCCTTAGGGCCGCCACCTCGGGAACCGTGACGGGCTGGTACGGTGCTGCTGCCACCGCGAGCAGCTGCGTGAACGATGCCGGCAGGTGGCGCAGCAGCTCCGCTTTCGCGGCGGCGAACTGAGCGGGCGTGAGGGTCACACTCATCTTGTCCGCGGCGAAGGTCTGGACCAGTGCGGCCTGCAGCGCTGAGAAGCGCCCGAGCAGCCGGGAGGCGGAAAGGGCATACTCGGCGCTGGCGTTGGCCTGGCGAA
>DATKHZ010000258.1:0-2774 GCA_035509995.1 Acidimicrobiales bacterium
CGGGGAAATCGTCGAGGTCCGCATCAGTTGCCATGGTGCGGGGCCGGGCCCACAGGCGGAGGCGCGCGTCGCGTTCATCGAACAGTGACACCGTGCCAGGTGTAGCGTTATCGCCTACTCACTAGGAGGTACAACGAGTGCAAATGATTATGGAAGTCACGCTGCCGAACGAACCGTTCAATACTCTCGTCAAGAAGGGGACCGCGGGCGAGACGCTGCAGCGCATCCTCGGTGACGTCAAGCCGTCTGCGGCGTATTTCTCAGAACTAGACGGCCGGCGAGGCGCGATCTTTATCGTTGACTTGCCGGATCCGTCGCGGGTCCCGGCCCTTGCCGAGCCGTTCTTCGTGCTGCTCGACGCGACCGTGAAGTTCCGCATTTGCATGACAGCAGAAGACCTAGCCAAGTCCGGGCTCGAGGAGATCGGGAAGAAGCTCGCCTGACGAGAGCCTGCCTATCGCTATCGCATGCGAAGTGCCGCCTGGCGCCTCCAGAGCGGCTGTTGCCGCAGCCCGCTCAGCCGAGCCGGTCCAGGCGCAGCAACAGAGCCTGGAGGGCGAGCAGTTCGCCGGGGTTGAACGCCAGGTCCGCTGAGAGCCCATCGATCAGCGCTACCGCGTCAGCAACGTGTTCGATGGGCAGCGCGCCGCTGACAACCCGGTCCCGGTAGGCGCCGGCGAGGGCAGCAAGCCCCGTGCGGAGCTCATCGGTGCGTTGCCGGCGCTGCTCACGGCGGTGACGTTCTTCGAGTTCGCGGGCGACCCCCTTGGTCTGAGCGGCCCTTCCCGGCCCTGTCTGTCCGGCGACTGCGTTGACCTCCACCAGCTCTGCTACCTCAGCTTCCTGGCGCAACATAAGAGGTTTGGCGCTCCGCTTCAACGCGTCGACGAGCTCTTCGGCCAATAACGCGACCGTTGCACCGCTGCCGTCGAAGCGTGCCGGGAGCGTCTCCCAGGCGCGACGACGCGACTCTGCTTCTTCGTCAGAGGCCAGCAACCGTGCCCGGTCGAGGCGCCCGGCGGCTAGGCCCGCGACCAGCGAGGCCCGCTCGGGAGGAACTCCGTCCGCCACGAGGGAGCCCACGATCTCTTGGTCGGTTAGGGGCCGGAACTCGACGCGCACGCAGCGGCTCGCGATGGTGACAAGGTCGGGAGGGACAAAATCCGCCAATGCGATGAACACCGTGTGGGGGGGCGGTTCTTCGATCGTTTTCAAGAGTGCGGGAACGGCCTCGCGCGCCAGGTGCAGGTCGGGTAGGACTATGACCTGGCGCCCTCCTTCGAGCGAGCTCCGAACAGCAATACGGCTCACGTCACGGGCCTGGTCTATGGACAAGGCAGCGCCCTCTCGTTCGAAAAAGATGACATCGGGATGCGCTCCTTCCCTCACGCGCCGGCAGGTGTCGCAACCATCCTCACCGCCGTTGGGACAGAGCAGCATCGCGGCAAACTCCCGTGCGGCGGCGAGCTTTCCGCTCCCGGGAGGACCGACGAACAGATATGCATGGACCGGCTTGGCCGCCGCCGCGCGCAATGTCCGCACCGCGAGCTCCTGGCCCACCACCCCGGCCAACCCTTTCACCGTATCAGTGGTAATCGGGTCACTGGCCCCGGTGTCATCGGTCCCCGTACCGCCGCTCCCCGCGCCGCCGGCGTCCGGGACCTCGTCAGTCAACGGCTTTCCTCACGAGGGCGGCAACTTCGTCGACGGTCCCCGAGGCATCGACGACGCGCCACCGCAGCGGGTCTTGCGCTGCAAGCCGGCGGAAGCCCGCCTGGACGCTCATAAGGAAATCGTCGCCCTCGCTTTCGAAGCGGTCGGGATGGCTCCTCCCGAGGCGCTCGCGGGCGATCTCGACGGGAAGGTCGAGGAGCACGACGAGGTCGGGTACCCGGTGGCCGTTGGCCCAACTGTCCAACTCCCGGAGCTCGTCTAGATCCAGGCCGCGCCCATAGCCCTGGTAGGCAAGCGTTGACCCTGAGTAACGGTCGCAGACCACGTCATCACCCCTCGCCAGTGCTGGCTCGATGACCTCGGCAACATGCTGGGCGCGGGCAGCCAACAGGAGAAGTGTCTCGGCCCGAGGTACCGGTGCGACCAGGGATTGCTCGAGGAGCAGCCGGCGCAGCGCCTCGCCAATGGCTGTGCCGCCCGGCTCGCGGGTGAGCACCGCCCCCAGGTGTTCGGCAAGCAGGGCGGCCTGGGTCGACTTCCCAGCAGCCTCGCCGCCTTCCAGCACAATGAACCGGCCCACGCTCCCAAGGTAGTGCTGTGCTTGGGCGGGGAGGCGGGAGGCGCGGGGGCGAGGACGCCGGCGGCGGGGAGGCGGGAGGCGCGGGGGCGAGGCCGCCGGCGTCTGGCGCATCTACCTATCGGAAAACGGCTAAAAGTCCGCCAGGCGACGGGCCACCGTATAAAACTGCTCAAAACCCACCGGTCGGACGGGCAGCAAGGTACAAGTTTTCTCCGCTTTTCGCCCACGGGCCGCGGCATCGGCCTTGTCAGGGCGAGGCGTCGGCCTTATTTCGGCTTGGCGGCGCTCTTATTTGCCGGAGTTGCCTTGGCGGCTACCTTGGCAACCGACTTGGTGGCGGCTTTACGCGCAGGTGCAGCCTTGCTCGCGGCTTTGCGTGCAGGTGCCGGGGCGACCTTGGCGCCGGTCTTCGTGGTGCTCTTCGCCACGTTCTTGCTGGCGGATTTACGGGCAGGCGCAGCCTTTCGGGCCGGTGCGCCCTTTCGGGCCGGTGCGGCCTTGCGGGCGCGGCCAGCGCCAC
>DATKHZ010000259.1:0-7643 GCA_035509995.1 Acidimicrobiales bacterium
TGGACTTACCCTTGTCAAGGGTGATCTCGCTCAGCTCCTCGGCGCTCGAGCCGCCGGGGTTGAAATCGTTGATATGAAGGCCGTACTTAGCGCCGAAATCCTTGATGATATTGCCGTAGTTAGCCCATGTGGGCGGATCCGCGGTGAGATTGAGGGTACCCTCCGCCTTGGCCGCGGCAACGAGGGCGCTCATTCCCCCGCACGAGGTGATGGTGACGGCCGTAGCCCAGCATGAAGCGGACGATGCGGCGCTGGCCGTGGTGGTCGTGCCCGTCGCGTCTACGACAGACAGTAGCGTGGTGAGGGCGGCTCCGGCGGCTACAGACCTGCGCCACTGAGCTCCCGACTTTCTAAGCATCAGGCCTCCTATGATCCTCGATCGGGCTTCTTAGCCCTCTGATGTCTCTGGCCGTGACGCTACCAAAGGATCGACGGCCCAAGACCACGCCCGATGTACACCAACCCACGCCAGGATGAACCTTTGGTAAACGAGCCCGGGCGCCCTGCTCTGGGTGGTCGACGGCCCGAGGTCGGTGGTCCGTGGTCGGTACTCGCCGCTTCGTCCCTTGATGGTCCGGATGGGCTCATCATGCCGCGACTCAGTAATACCAGGGGAACGGCGACCAGTCCGGGGGCCGGCGCTCGAGGAAGGCTTTCCTTCCCTCTGCCGCCTCGTCGGTCATGTAAGCCAGGCGAGTTGCCTCGCCCGCGAACAATTGCTGGCCGACAAGGCCGTCGTCAGCAAGGTTGAAGGCGTACTTGAGCATCCTGACCGAAGTGGGGCTCTTGGAGTTGATGGCCGTTGCCCATTCGAGGGCCACGACTTCGAGAGACGCGTGCGGCACAACAGCATTGACCATCCCCATGCGGTGCGCCTCCGCGGCGTCGTAAGTAAGGCCCAGGAAAAAGACCTCGCGGGCACGCTTCTGGCCGATCTGGCGGGCCAGGTACGCCGAGCCGAAGCCACCATCGAAGCTCGCCACGTCGGCGTCGGTCTGGCGAAAACGGGCGTGTTCGGCGCTGGCCAGCGAGAGGTCGCAGACAACGTGCAGGCTGTGGCCGCCTCCGGCCGCCCATCCAGGTACAACGGCGATCACGACCTTCGGCATGAACCGGATGAGCTGTTGGACTTGGAGTATGTGGAGGCGGCCGACCTGCGCCCGTTCAGAAGGCCCGGCCGCATCCCGCACAGGTGCGCCGGCTCCGGTGGGTTCGTACTCATAGCCGCCCTTTCCCCTTACACGCTGGTCGCCGCCCGAACTGAAGGCCCACCCGCCGTCCTTGGGTGACGGGCCGTTGCCGGTCAGCAGGACGCAGCCCACGTCCGGGGATTGGCGGGCGTGGTCGAGCGCCAGGTAGAGCTCGTCGACGGTCCGCGGGCGAAAAGCGTTACGCACCTCGGGCCGGTCGATAGCGATGCGCACCGTGCCTTGCGTCAGGGCGCGATGGTAGGTGACGTCCTCGAGGGAGAAACCCTCTACGGGGGCCCAGGCAGCGGGATCGAACAGTTCCGAAACAACTGTCCTGTCACGCACGCAACCGAGATTACGTCGCCCGGAAGCCCCAATCCTGCTCGTCCCAGGCAATCTCGCCGAAATAGGGGCCCGGTTCGACGTTGAGGGCCCTCGAATTGCGGGCGACCACGACCGGCACCTGGACCAGCGGGATGTCGACGAAGTCCTTCCAAGCCTGGTCGTCGATCTCTTCGTAGAGGCCCGGAAGTTCGGCCGGCGCTACCGAACGGATCTCGTTGGCGAGGGCGTTCATCGCGGCGTTCGAGTAGCCGTCGAAGTTCGCGGCCCCCCCCGTGGCGTAGCTCCTGGCGATCTCCGCGGGGTACATAGGGACCTGGCGCAGCTCGACCGCCATCTGCCAACTGGCCGGCAAATCCGGCGGCTCGTCGAATATGTCAGCGTAAGGCGGGCCACCTTGGGTGAGCGTGACAGTCACCCCCATGGCGGCGAGAGAGCTCACCACGAGCAGGGCCAGTTGCTGGGCTACCGGGTCGGCTTGCTCGACGAACAGCGAGAGGTCCACGGGGCTCCCGGTAGGGCCTTCCAGCACATTGCCTGTGAGGGTATAGCCCTTGGCCTTCAGCAGTTGCAGCGCCGCCGCAGGTGCCGCCTGGTCATAGGCCGCCCCGTCGGGCGCATACTCGGGCTCGCCGGGGAGGTACGCCCTGTTGTCGACGATCGTGGTCGCAAGGCCGTACGGGCCGAGCAGCTCGCTCGACATGGAAGCCCGGTTGAGCGCCATCATCACCGCCTCGCGCAGGAGCGGGCTCGACATCGGGACGCCCGCCTCGTTGAAATCGAGATCCTCGTAGAAGTTGCTGGCGACTGCCTCGACCGATAACCCGCTCGTCGCTTGCAATTGTTTGAACTGGCTCGGGCCCGCCTGCAGGGTCGCGACCTCCACCTCACCGGCACTGAGCGCATTTATCGTTTCGGCCGTACCGCTCATAAAGTAATACGTGATCGCCGAAAGGTTTGCAGGGCTGCCCCAGTAATGAGCATTGCGGACGAGCTCGAGCGAATAACCGTCCTGCAGTTCCGACACGAGGTAGGGCCCGCCCGACACGAGGTCGGCGACCGGGTCGGTAAAACCGGAGTTGAAACCGACAGCCCGGCCCACGTGAGCCGGCATCAGGTAGGCGAAAAGCGACTGCCAGTCGCGATAAGGGTGAGAAAAAGTGACCGTTACGGTGTACGGGTCGGACGGCGCGCCGCTAACGCTAGCGATGTCGTCGTAGCCAGCCTTGTCCAGGGGAGTGTACGGTTCGCCGGCGACGTCTGCGAACGCCTTTTTCCCGGACTGCGCCCGCCAATTGTATGCGAAATCCGCATACGTTATCGCCCTGCCGTCGGACCATACAGCCCTCGGGTTTATCTGATAAACGATTATTTCAGGCTCCGAGCTGACCTCGGTTGCGGAGTTCAAGAGGGACGTGTCGAGCATCGGGGCCCCGTTGGCCCCGACGTCAAACGCCGACGGCCAAACCTGGGCCAGCACCTGCTCAAGGGTGAGGTACCAGGAGGCGGCTGAGGCGGAGTGGATGTCCCAGTTCGCCGGCTGCGAGCCCACGGCGTACGAAAGGGTCGCGTTGGTGTCGTATTCAACCCCCTGCCCTGGCACCGTGGTGGCCGGCGTGGTAGCCGTGACACTGGCCGGCGGAACGCTGCTAGTCGGGACAGTGGGAGCCGGCGACGTTGTGGCGGGGGCAGCTACCCGGGTACGCGATCCGGTGGAGGCCGTCGAGACAGAGCCCACGGCCGGCGGGCGAACAGTCCCCGAAGGGTGCACGGCGGCAGAAGGGTGAACCGTGCCAGAAGTTGAGGCCGTGGCTGAAGGGTTGGCCGTGCCGCAACCGGCCAACGTCGTCCCGAGCAGCGCCGCAACGGCGACCAGTGAACCCAATGACGCCAGCGAGGCTAACGAGGGAGACCGTCCGGTCGAGGGGCGCACCGCGCCACGAGCGTAGTGGGAGCGCGTCGAGGGGCGCACCGCGCCACGAGCGTAGTGGGGGGCGCCCTCAGGGCTCCGCGACCACGGGTGGCCGCTTCAGAGCCTCCGTCCTCGCCGATCTGGGCCCCGCTCGCGAGTGGAGCGGCCTAGTAGCCAGGACCGAGCCGGACAGGACCAGCACGAATCCAAGGGCCGTAGCGGGCCCAAAGTGCTCGCCCAGCACGACGACCCCGAGCAGCACCGCCACGGCTGGGTTCAGGTACGTGATGACGATCGCTCGCATCGGCCCGATCTCGCCTATCAAAGCAAAGAACGTCAGGAAGCCCCCGACGGTACAAACGACTATCAGGCCTACCAGCGACCACAGCACCGACGTCGACAGTTCGTGGTGCGGGCGTTGCAGGACGGCAAATGGCGCGTACACGACTGCGGCCAGCGACAAGGAGGCAATGATGACGCTGGGGCCCGGCAGGTCCGCCAAGTACTTCGAGAAAACCCAAGGCCCGAGTGCATAACCGGCCACGATCAGGAGGAACGAGCTCACCGCGAGCAGGTGGGGCCCGCCCACGTCGAAACCGACCAGGGCCGCGACCCCGCCAAGCCCGAGGACGAGCCCGGCGGCTCTCCGTTTGTCGATCCGGTCGGTCCCGGTCAAACGGGCTATCACCGCGCCTGCGATCGGTACGGCCGCTACCAGCAACCCCGCAAGGGAGCTCGTGACGGTCTTCTCGGCGTTGGAGAGCACGAACCAGGGGACCACGATCTCGACGACGGTGTAGGCACAGACGGCCTTCCACCGCGACAGCAGGGGGGCCAGGGCTCCTCGCCTGACGACAAAGGGCGCCAGCAGCAGTGACCCGCCGGCCGTCCTCACGAACACCAGGAACACCGGGCTCACCTCGCGCATGGAGACCCGGATGAGAAGGTACGGGAGCCCCCAGATGAACCCGAGCGCCAGGAACAGAGCCCATCCCCGTCGGGTCACCCAAAAGCTTCTATCACACGGCTTGCACTGCCGCCCCCGTATTAGGCGGCACCTCAGCGGCGGCCCGCACCGGCTCCTGAAGCGGGAAATGGCATGCCGCGTAATGCTCGCCACCGAACGGGCCGAGGGCTGGCTCCTCCTCCGCGCAGAGAGCTTGGGCCCTCGGGCAGCGGGTGCGGAACGGGCAGCCCGAAGGAGGGTGGAGCGGCGAGGGCAGCTCGCCGATCATCGGGACCGCTGTCCTGGCGCGCTGCAGCGCCGGGTTGGGCACCGGGACCGAACTGAGCAACCCGGCGGTATAAGGGTGCGTCGGGCGTGCGTAGACGTCATCTCCCGTGCCGATCTCCACGAGCTTGCCCAGGTACATGACCCCTATCCGGTCGGCGATGTAACGCACCACCGACAGGTCGTGGGAAATGAAGACGTAAGTGAGGCCGTGGTTGGCCTGAAGGCGCTTCATAAGGTTGAGGATCTGCGACCGGATCGAGACGTCGAGAGCGGAGACCGGCTCGTCGGTCACGATCAGGCGGGGGTTGAGCGCCAACGCCCTTGCCAGCCCGATGCGCTGGCGCTGGCCTCCAGAAAATTCGTGCGGGTAAAGCTCGACGGCGTGCGGCGCGAGCCCCACTTCACGAAGGAGCGCACTCACCCGTTCGCGCTGCTCAGCCGCGCTACCGATGCCCTGGACGACAAGCGGTTCACGGATGATCGACCCGACTCGCATGCGCGGGTCCAGTGAGGAGTACGGGTCCTGGAACATTAGCTGCAGGTCGCGGTGCCGCCGGCGCAGCTCGGACCCCTTCAGCTTGGTTAGGTCCGTCCCCTCAAAGAGCACCTGGCCGGCCGTCGGCCGCTCGAGACCTACGATCATTCGCCCGAGCGTCGACTTGCCGCAGCCGGACTCCCCCACAACCCCCAGGCTCTCCCCCTGGCGCAGGACCAGGTCCACACCCCGCACGGCTTGAACGGAGCCCACCTTGCGCTGCAGCACAGCTCCAGCGGTCACCGCGTACTCCTTGCGGACGCCACGCAATTCCAAGATGACCGGCCCGCCTCCCGCCGACCACGCCGAGGGGGTCGAAAAGACCTGCTCGTTCACCGAGACGGCGCCGGGCCTGGCGACGGGCTCCCGGTCGGGTGCCCCTCGGACTGCCTCGTCGGGCGCCTCGGCGAGCGGCCCCGCGAAAGCGGGCTCGCCGAAAACCGGCTCGGCGAAAACGGGCTCTGCGAAAGCGGGCTCAGCCCCTTCGCCGATCAGGTCACCGGCGCCAGCAATCTCCTCGATGGCGCGACTGACGGGATGGAAGCAGGCATAGGGGTGGCCCGCGTCCTCGCCCGCCAGAGGTGGCTCCTCAGCGCGGCAGATCTCTGTGGCGTACTGGCAGCGCGGGGCAAACCTGCAGGCCGACAGCGGCCGGGAAAGGTCGGGCGGCAACCCGGGTATGGCGTAAAGGCGCTGGGTCTTGTCCTGGTCAAGCTGGGGGATCGAGGCGAGGAGCGCTTCGGTATACGGGTGGTGGACGTCTTCGAAGAGCCGATCGGTCGAAGCCGACTCGATCACCTTGCCGGCGTACATGACCATCGTGCGGTCCGCGTGGCCGGCGATAACCCCCATATCGTGGGTGATCAGCACCACTGCCATACCGAGGCGTTGCTTCAGGTCATCGAGCAGGGCGAGGATCTGAGCCTGGATGGTGACATCGAGAGCGGTGGTCGGCTCGTCGGCGATGAGCAACTTCGGTTGACAAGCGAGCGCCATCGCGATCATGACGCGCTGGCGGAGACCGCCCGAAAGCTGGTGGGGGTAGTCACGCAGGCGCTCGATGGGGTTCGGCATACCCACGAGGCCGAGCACTTCGGCAGCCCTGTCGAGCGCCTCCTCCTTGGGGACGTGCTTATGGAGGACGACACTTTCGGCAATTTGACGCCCGATGTTCATAGTGGGGTTGAGAGAGGTCAGGGGGTCCTGGAAGACCATCCCGATCTCGTTGCCCCGCACGGTGCGGATCTCTTCATCCGTCATGGTGGTGAGCTCCCGCCCGCCCAGGCGGATGGAACCCCCGACGATATGGCCGCCGTGGGGCAGGAGGCGCATTATCGAGTTGGCCACCATGGTCTTGCCGCAGCCGGACTCCCCCACCACGCCCAACGATTCGCCTGGCTCTACGGTCAAGGTAACACCATCGACCGCTTTCACCACGCGGGTGCGGAGCTGTATCTCAGTACGGAGGCCTTCTATTTCCAGCAGGCTCATCGGGGCATCGCGCTGCTCAACGTTCCTGAAGGCGTACTTCGAAGCTGTCGCGGAGGGCATCGCCGATGAAGTTGAACGCTACGACGATGAGGATGATCGCCACCAGCGCCGGGTAGACCTGCCACCAGTAACCATCGGAGAGGAAAGTACTGCCCTGGGAGAGCATCGAGCCCCACGTCGCCGTCGGGAACGGGAGCGCGAAGCCAAGGTACTGCAGCACAGCGAGGACCAATATCGCGTCGGCTATCTGGAATGTGGCGTTCACGATGATCGTGCCGATGGCGTTGGGGATTATGTGGCGGAAAACGATGCGGCGAGACTTACCGCCCATCACTTTCACGGCTTGGACGTACTCACGGGTCCGCAACGACAGGGTCTCGCCGCGTACCAAACGGGCCGGCGCCAGCCATGACAACCCTGACAGGACCGCGATCAATAACCACGTCCCCGAGCTGGTCATCGTCGACGTCGGGACGACGGTGGATACGAATATGAAAAGGAACACCACCGGGATCGCGAGCAGGATGTCCACGACCCGCATCATGATGGCGTCCGCGAACTTGCCGAAGAACCCGGCGATCGCGCCGTAAACAACCCCGATGAACGTAGCTATTATCGCCACACAAAAAGCTATCTCGATCGAGCTCTGGCCACCTTTCATCAGCCTGCCCAAGATGTCGAAGCCGTTGTTGTCGGTGCCGAGCAAATGACTTCCCGAAGGCGCCAGGTTGCTGTTGATTATGTTTGTGTCCACCTGGTCGGTCCGGTAAAAAAGCGGGGCCACGAAGCAGAACAGCACCATGACGACCACGATGACCACGCCGACGACTGCGAGCTTGTTCCGGGTAAAGGTCCGGAACACCAGCTGGGCGACGCTGCCCTGCTTGTATACCTCTCCCCCATCGGCTACGGGTAGGTGCTCAACCTCGGCTGTGATCG
>DATKHZ010000260.1:0-5856 GCA_035509995.1 Acidimicrobiales bacterium
CGACGAGGCCGGCGGCCGCGCCGACGACGGCACCTGCAAGGCGGGCCAAGGCCGCAGCCCCGACCACAGCTGTCGCCGCTTCAAAGGCCAAGCCGGCGCGGCCAACTTCGCTCCTGTCGCTCCCGGCGACAATGGTCATGGAAAAAGCGTTGTCAGACGGCAGAAAACTGGGGTGGGCACGGGTAACCGTCACGGCAAGAGGACAATCATTTCCCGAGCCTCTTACTGTGACGCAGGTATCGGGGCCATCACTTGGGGCACAGACAACCGAAGGTGACGGGTTTCGACAAGTAATCGAAGTATTACCGGGAGGAGGCGTCTACATCAAGGCCAACTCCGATGGCCTGAACAACATAATGAGCCTCCCCTCCGGCGACATCTCCCGCCTATCCGGTTGGTGGCTATCCGTCGGCCCTTTGGGCAACGCCGATTCCAGTTTCGCTGACGGTATAACGCTTCCTTCCAATCTTTCCCAGTTCAACTTTGCCGGGCCGCTCGTTAAAACAGGACCGACGACGGAACGGGGACAAAAGGTCATCGCCATCACCGGGCACATCCCAGGCCCAGGCGGTAAAGAGGAACCAGCCACCCTGTATGTTTCGATGTCGGCCAACCCATTGCCCGTTGAGGAAGTAGGCGCGGATGGTTACGGTGACACGATCGTGGCTGCGTTCGGCCATTGGGGCGAGGTGAGCGAGCTTTCCCCGCCAAGGAACGCAATTCCGCTGGCATTCGAAGGCAATGGGGATTTCCTGCCGGTGCCGGCCGTGCCCGATCTCCCGCACAACCTCTGCATGGCCGAAGGCCCCTCGGAAGCCTCACCGGCCGCGGCAGCGTACGTATCCTCGTTGAACGCGGTAGTACCGCTGTGGATCTCGATAACTCAGTCGCTCGCGTCAAACGGCTACGTCGCCCTGCCTGAGAACTTTGTTGCGGAGGCCTCAGCTGATTCCGAGTTATTCAAAGCATTGGAACGGGTTAACTTCCCCACTCAGGACGTAGCCCGTGCAGCTGGCGCCGAGTCGGCCCTCCAACAGTACATCGCAGAGCTCGACCTGATAATCCGTAATGGGGCAAGCCCAAGCGCTTCGGCGACCTTGGGAGAGTTTCAGAGCAGACTTGACTCCGCAACGCGCCTACTGCGTAAGGCACTGGGCATGAGCGGCACCTACGACTGCCAGTTCATCAACCCGACCGCTACGGCTGACCCGAGCGTCGCGCTCCGCATCGACAGGACCGGGGGACGATGTGGCCCCCAGCGTCACCGATGTGATCTCGCGCCCCCCACATCGGTCACCAGACGTCCAACTTTTTTGCATGGGCGTCAGTGATGTGCCGTTTTGGGGGGCACATTCGCGGTTTTCAAGCGAGAAAGTCCCCCTCTGACCCCTTGGCCACCCGGCCTGTCCACTAGGGATCCGACCGGCACGCTGCGGGATCCTTCCAACCCTGGCGAGAACAGCTACATGGCCTGCCGAGGCCCAGTCACAGCGTAGGCTGTACGCCCGTGGCTGAAGACCTCCCACCCCCCACCGACAGCCAGCCCTACCAGGCTCTTTACCGTCGCTACCGGCCGCGACGCTTCGCCGACGTGCGCGGCCAGGAACCGGTGAGCCGCGCCTTGCTCAATGCTGTGCGCGAGGACCGGGTGGCTCACGCCTACTTGTTCAGTGGGCCGCGCGGCACCGGGAAAACCTCAACCGCGCGGATCCTGGCCATGGCCCTCAACTGCGAAGCACCCGTGGGCGGCGAGCCCGACGGTACCTGCGCGTCCTGCACCGCGATTCGCGCCGGGTCTTCGATGGACGTCTTCGAGCTGGATGCGGCTTCCAATCGCAAGCTCGACGAAATGCGAGACCTGTTGTCACGCGTCCCTCTGGGGACTCCCGGCCGCTGGAAGGTTTACATCATCGACGAGGTCCACCAGCTCACCCCGGACGCGGCAAGCGCTCTGCTGAAGACCCTCGAGGAACCACCAAGCCATGTTGTCTTCGTGCTGGCCACCACAGATCCGCAAAAGGTGCTCCCGACGATCCAGTCGCGGACGCAACATTTCGAGTTCCGGCTGCTCGACGGCGACCTGCTCACCGACCTGCTGAGCGGTATCAACCGGGACGCCGGGCTGGACTTGCCCCCAGAAGCCGTCGAGCTCGCCGTCCGCAGGGGTCGAGGCTCGGCTCGGGACGCGGAGTCCGCTCTCGAACAGCTGGCAGCTGCGGGTGGCGGTGAAGATGACGGCAGCCCGCTAGTCGAGCTGGCCGACGGCCTCGCCGAACGGGACGTCTCCCGGACGCTCCAGGCTGTCGCAAGCGCCATCGCAGCGGGCAGAGAGCCCCGCAGGTTGGGAAGCGACCTGATCGAGCACCTGCGAAACGCCTTCTTAGCGGTCCAAGCCCCATCGCTTGTGCTGCTGCCCGGCGCCCTCACGGCCAAACTTGCCGAGACGGCAAGCCAGATGGGCCTTCCGTTCCTCGTCAGGTCGATGGAGGTAGTGGGCCAGGCCTTGGTCGACATGCGCGACTCCGTAGACCCCAGGGTCACCCTCGAGGTTGCGCTCATCCGCCTCGCCTCTCCTCCTGCCAGCACGAGCCTGACAGAACTGCTGGAACGCGTGGAGCGGCTCGAAAGGGCTACCTCGGAAAAAGGGGTGGCGGCTCCTACACCTGGCGCGGGGACGCCGCCGCCTCCGGCTACCCGGCCTAGCCCGGTCGATCCCGGGCCTGCGGTGGCCCAGGGAGCTGGCCAACCGGCACAGGCTCAGCAAGCGCCGGGGCCAGCCCAGGCCCGGGTCGCGCTCGGGGCGTTCCAGCGCGGCGGCCCTCCGTCAGCGAGCCCTCCGCCAGCGAGCCCTCCGCCAGCGAGCCCCCTGTTAGCGAGCTCTCCGCCGCCAAGCCCCCAGACTGCAAGCCTCCCGACCGCGCCAGCGACTGTGCCCGTGACCACCCTTGCCGCCTCGGCCACGGCCGCCTCAGCCACGGCCCCCTCGGCCACCGCAACATCGGCCACCGCAACCTCGGCCACCGCAACCTCGGCCACGGCAACCTCGGCCGCCCCTCCACCAACCGACGCGCACGCAGGGTCGCTGCCTAGCCGAGACGAACTGACCAAGGTCTGGGGCGACGCGGTCCTCGACAAGCTCTCGGGTTCCGCGAAGGTCTACATGGCGAACGGCCGGTTCGCCGAAGTCAAGGATGGTGCGGCGGTCTTTGCCCTTCCTGATGCTGCGCTGCTGGCCAGGGCCAACAACTATCTGAGCGAGACCGAGGGCGCTCTCACCGCTTACTTCGGTCGCCGCGTCCCGCTGCGCCTCGTCTTGGACCATGGAGCGGCAGCCGCCGAGCCACCCGGCGGGATTACGAGGGGCGACGAAGAGACCTACGACCTGGACGATGTAGCCGACATCGCCGACGCCCCAGCGGTCCCTGCCCTTCCCGTCGAAGAACGCATACTCCAGGCGTTCCCAGGCTCTGTCCTCGACGTCTGAAGCAATGTACGCAGCCCCCGTCCAAGACCTGATCGACGAGCTTGGCCGCCTCCCGGGTATCGGCCCAAAGTCGGCCCAGCGCATTGCTTTTTACATCCTTAAGTCGCCCGCCGAAGATGCCGTCCGCCTGGCGGCGTCGATAAATTCCGCCAAGACGAAAGTCACCTGGTGCCGGCGTTGTTTCAACGTCGCAGAGGGCGCAGAGGGCGCCGAATGTGGGATCTGCACAGACCCCAGGCGGGACCCGTCGGTCCTGTGCGTCGTCGAAGAACCTCGCGACCTCGTCGCGATCGAGAAAACTGCCGAGTTCCGGGGGCGCTACCACGTGCTCCAGGGAGCGATCAGCCCGATAGACGGGGTCGGCCCCGAGCAACTGCGCGTGCGGGAGCTCCTGGCCCGGATAGAAATCGAGGGCGTGCAGGAAGTGATCCTGTGCACCAACCCGAACATCGAGGGCGACGCAACGGCACTCTACCTGGCGAGCCTCCTCAGGCACCTCCCGGTCAAGGTGACGCGGATCGCGAGCGGGCTCCCAGTCGGCGGCGACCTCGAGTACGCGGACGAGCTCACATTGGGAAGAGCTCTCGAGGGCCGGCGCGAGCTCGGCTAATCCTGATGAAGGCCCATGTTGTAGACGGCACCTACGAACTGTTCCGCCACTACCACGGTGCACCTCCCCACGAGAACATGGCCGGGGAACAAGTGGGCGCCACCAGGGCGGTCCTTGGTTCGCTCCTGGGGATGCTCGAAGGCGGGGCGACCCACATAGGCGTTGCCACCGACCACGTCATCGAGTCGTGGCGCAACGAAGAATGGCCGACCTACAAGAGCTCAGCCGGCGTGCCAGAGGACCTGCTCAGCCAGTTCCCGCTATTCGAAGAAGCGCTCGAGCTTATGGGCCTTGTCGTATGGCCCATGACCGACTTGGAAGCCGACGACGCGTTGGCGAGCGCGGCGGCGGTCCTCAGCGAAGATCCTCGGATTTCACAGGTCCTTATTTGCACGCCCGACAAGGACCTGGGCCAGTGCGTACGAGGGAGCACGGTCGTCTGCCTGGACAGGCGAAAAGGGGTGATCGTCGACGAAGCCGCAGTGCGAGACCGCTTTGGCGTCGGGCCCGAGTCCGTGCCGGACTGGCTCGGGCTCGTCGGGGACAGCGCGGACGGCTTCCCGGGGTTGGCCGGTTGGGGCGCCAAAGCCGCTAGCGCCGTGTTGGGCCGTTACGGCTCCATCGAGGCTATCCCGCTGGTCGCGTCGGCCTGGAAGGTGGACCTGCCTGCAACCCGCGCGGCCAGCCTGGCAGCAACGCTCGAAAAGGACTACGAACTGGCGATGCTTTTCAAGAAGTTGGCAACTTGCGTCGTGAAACGGGACATCCTCCCTCCCGGGGGCGCCGCCCTTGACAGCCTGGCCTGGCGAGGGCCGAGCGCAGGGTTCGCGCTGATGTGCGACCGCTTGGAAGCCCCGAACCTGCTACAACGCAGCAAAGAACTAGTCGAGCGGCGGCCTCAGTCCGTCCCAAGCGACAGCTGAGGAAGGTCGACCGCCTGGCTGAGCAGGTCGTGGTAGCGAGCCCGGCTGACCGGGACGGCGCCCAGGCTGGCTAGGTGCGGGGTGAGCCACTGGACGTCGAGCAGCTGGCCGCCCCCCGCTCGCATGGCCCCGACCAGGGCGACTAGAGCCACCTTGGAGGCGTCGCGCTGGCGGTGGAACATCGACTCCCCCGCGAAGAGCCCGCCGATAGTCACCCCGTACAGCCCTCCAGCGAGCTCGCCGTCGGGCCCCCAGGCTTCCACGCTCTGCGCCCAGCCGAGCTCGTGAAGGCGGAGGTAGGCGCTCCTCATCCGTCGGCTGATCCACCCACCCGGCCGGGCTGGGTCGGCGCAACCGGCCACGACTTCGTCGAAGGCCGTGCCGAAGCGGATCTCGAAGCGCCGGCAGGACTTGCGGAGAGAGGCGCGTACGACCAGACCGTCCAAAGGTATGACGCCCCTAGGGTCGGGCGCCCACCACGCCACCTTGTTGGCAACCGGCATGGGGAACAGCCCGCAACGGTAAGCGGCCAGCAGAGTCCCCGGCTGCAGGTCGGCGCCGACTCCCACCACTTCGCCGGTGCCCGCCGCGCTCGCCTGAGCCTCTGCGCTGCAGGGGAACTGCCAGGTCGACTGCGGTGGCTGGACCGGACGCGGCACGACAGTAGTCTGCCAACCGCGGCTGCCCCCGGGAGAACTACGCGGACTTGAGAGCCACCGGCCCCGGTGCAGGGGCGTCGGGCGCAGTTATGCCTGCAGCTATGGGCGCATGGAACGCGCCAGGCGATGTCATTCCAGTGCTCCCCACACCTTGGCCCGCGTACTCAGGGAGCATGTCGC
>DATKHZ010000261.1:0-2414 GCA_035509995.1 Acidimicrobiales bacterium
GGCTTTGCCGCCGTTGACAGCCCAAACGAGGGCGGACGCGGCGGGCGACATTGCCACACTCGGCATCAAAGAGATCGTCATCGGCCCCGAGTTCCCGCAGAGCCCGAACTGGAGCCCGAAGAGCCAAGCCGAGCTTGTCGCCTGGGTCGAGTGGCTGCTCGGCCAAACGCCGCTGCAGAGCCAGGACGCCTTCATCAGTTATATCTGGAAGGATCTCCCACCGACGATCGACATCGCTTCGGGCCACGTCGGCACCGTCCCGGGGGCTTACTAAGTCGTCAGGCCGTGCGCTTGGCGGTGCGCGGAGAGATCTCCACGCGGTTCCTGCCCCGCTTCTTGGCGAGGTAGAGGGCGCGGTCGGCGGCGGCAAGGACTGACTGCCAGCTACCAGGCGGGCCGCATGCGACACCGATGCTGATCGTCACCTCGAGGAGCGTCTCCAGCCCCTCCCAGGGGTGGGAGCTCACCTTCAGCCGGATGCGCTCTGCGAAGTCTCTTGCGGCATCCAGCTCGACCGAAGGTAGGGCGAAGACAAACTCCTCGCCGCCGTAACGCACCACAATCTGGCCGCTGCGCGCGTCGGTTGCCAGGATGTGGCCGAGAGCACGAAGGACGTGATCGCCCACCTCGTGGCCGAAGGTGTCGTTGATCTCCTTGAAGTGGTCTATGTCGGCCATGAGCAGGGCGATCTGTTCTTGTTCGCTGGTCACGTTGCCGAGGACTCTTTCGAGCAGGCGCCGGTTGCCTATCCGCGTGAGCGCATCCTCCTCGGCGGAAGCGATAGCGGCTGCGGTCTGGGCCTCGAGCGATCTACGTTGCTGCTCGAGCTCGGCTCGCGCCCAAACCTGCTCGACCAGCTGCGCTGTTTGACGCCGGTGAAGGTTCCACATCTGTCGCTTCAGCTCCAGGGCGTGAGCAACGGCCGCATCGAGGTCCCCGGCGTCGCGTTCGGCAACAACTAGCTCGTCGAGGATCAACATCACCTCGTGATGGTCGTCGCTAGGCTCGGCGAGCTCCGCTGCTCTGGTTGCGGCGGCCACGGCCTCGGCCGGGCGCCCGAGGGCCCGGAGACATCTCGCCTCGACCAGAGCCAGGCTCGACTGGCCAGCAGCCCAAACGATCGCCCCCGCATCGCCTGCGGTCTGCCTGATGACATCGAGCGCCTCAGCCGGGCGCCCTTGCTCGATCAGCAGTGCCGCCTGCAACCGTTGGGCCCCGAGCATTGCCTGTACCTCAGCAGGGCATTCTTCGAGCAGGCGGTTCAGCGCATGCTCGGCTTCTTCCAACCTGTCCGCTCCGAAGCGGTCGTAGCGACCGTCCTCCTCAGCTGATGCGCGGTCCTGGTGCAAGGCGAGCAACAGGGCATCGGCGATGTTGTGCAGCTGGCGGTAGGTCTTCCAGGCATCGCCGGCGCGTTCGGCCGCAGCGAGCGCCACTTCGAACTGTTCGATGGCCCGGTCGTAATCGAGGAACGAATAGCAAAAGATCCCGAGCCGGTTCGCCACCTCGGCGACGACGCTGTCGTCCAGCGAGCCCATGCCGGGGATGCACGTCGCCGCAAGCTCAGCTGCAAGCGATATCTCTCCGAGGCGAGAAGCGAAGCCGGCGCCGAGGCTCGCCGCCTCCAGGGCACGGCCAGGTTCTCCGGCCTCCTCGAACAACGACATCGCAGCCAAGGCGTCTTGGAGGACCTCCCTGGTGTGCCACTGGTTGGAACGGACCCGCGTCCGGCACATCAAAAGCCGCCCCCGCTCGCCGGGCTCCTCAACCACCTCCAATGCGGCCTCGATGTCTCTCAGGCAGCTCGCGCGCTGTTTGGCGGAGGCCGCGGTTTCGGCGCGCTGAAAGAGCGCGTCTAAGTCCGCCCGCGTCGTTATCGCACCCACAGGACCTTTATCGGCTATCTGCCGCAGAGAGGTTGAGCATGTGTTCTTCCCTTTCGTTCTCAGGCGATTTCGTCCTCAGGGGATTTTCAGGCTTACGCCTTGGCTCACGCCTTGGCGTCCGCCCAGCTCGCCCCCCACGACAAGTTCACTTCCAAGCCGACGCTCAGCTCCGCTGCCCCCTGCATCGCGTCCAGTGTCACCTTCGCCGCTACTTCTTCCTCCTCAGGAGGTACCTCCAGGAGCACCTCGTCGTGGACCTGCAAGATAAGCCGGCTGCGAAGGCTCTCTTCAACGAGCATTGCATCGAGGCGTACCAGTGCTACTTTGAAAATGTCGGCCGCAAGGCCCTGGATACCAGCGTTCATTGCTTGACGCTCGCCCGCCATACGCTCCTGATAGCGCGAGGAGGAGAGCTCCGGGATCATCCTGCGCCTGCCAAAAAGTGTTTCTGTATAACCCTTGTCGCGTGCCTCGGCGACCACCCTGTCCATGTACGCCCGGACGCGGGGGAAATTGTCGAAATACGCG
>DATKHZ010000262.1:0-4876 GCA_035509995.1 Acidimicrobiales bacterium
CTGCCTGGCATTACCGGCCGGCCGCCATGGAAGCCGAGATGCGCCATGCGCATTACCCTCTCCAGGCGATCTTCTACATGGTGGCGCTGCACCGGTACCTGCGCTGGCGTTTGCCGGGATATGACCCCGAAAAGCACCTCGGGGGAGCCGTTTACCTCTTCGTGAGAGGGATGGCAGGGCCGGGCGCGCCAACCGCCGAAGGGCGGACCTGCGGGGTCTTTTCATGGCGGCCTCCCTCCGAGCTCGTGGTCGAACTGTCTGACCTCCTCGCAGGCACGCTTTCGGGGACCAGCGCAGATGGCCCTTGACCAGCTCGATGCCCAATCGGTCCTCGGTCTCCCGCCCAACGGCCTGCTGGCTCAGTTCAACCGAGCCGGCGTGCTCATGGCGGCCGACGTCCACGTAGCTTCAATGCTTGCCCGCCTGGGACGGGACGGTGATGAGCTGGTGGGCCTGGCGGCCGCTCTGGCTGTGCGAGCTCCCCGTGTGGGCCATGTGCTCGCCGACTTGGCCACGGTCCGGGAAACCGCTACATCCGACGCCGAGGACGAGGCTGACCTCTCCGGGCTCCCGTGGCCCGCCCTCGAGCTGTGGGCAGAGCACGTCGCTTCCAGCCCAGCGGTGTCTGTCGGCGACTCCGGGCCGGACGACCGCCCTCTCCGCCTCGTCGGGACTGGCCTCTACCTCGACCGCTACTGGCGGGATGAGGTGTCCGTAGCCCGCGACCTGATCGCCCGTTCCAGCGCCGAGCCGCTAGGTGCCGCAGAGGCCGTGCTTTCGGACGGGCTGGCACGGTTGTTCCAAGACGACTCGGGAGGCCTGCAGCGTACGGCTGCCGAGATCGCTGTCCGTCGCCACTTCAGCGTCATCGCCGGGGGGCCGGGCACGGGCAAGACGACCACTGTCGCTCGCCTGCTGGCACTCCTCGAGGAGCAGGCCGCGGTGAGCGGAGGGCGCCCATTGCGGGTGGCGCTCGCAGCCCCGACCGGCAAAGCAGCAGCCCGGATGGCCGAAGCAGTCCATGCGGAGGGCCGCAAGCTTGACGTAGGCGACGAGGTCCGGGCGCGGTTGCCGACGCTCGGCGCGTCGACCGTGCACAGGCTTTTGGGCCGGCACCCTGCGAGCGCCAACCGCTTCCGTCACAACCGGGACAACCGGTTGCCTCACGATGTGGTGATCGTGGACGAGACGTCGATGATGTCCTTGACTCTCATGGCCCGCCTTCTCGAGGCCGTCCGGGAAGATGCGCGCCTGGTCCTGTTGGGGGACCAGGAACAATTGGCGTCAGTGGAGGCCGGCGCCGTCCTGGGCGACATCGTCGGCCCTGCGGCGGCCGGTCTCCCGGCAACCGCGGGTGCCAGCCCCGTCGTCGAATGCATCACCGTCCTCAAGACCAATCACCGCTTCCGAGGCCCGCTTGCGGAGCTGGCCAGTGCGGTACGTGCGGGTGACGAGGAAGCTGTGCTGGCGGCGTTGTCCGAGGGCACAGCGGGCTCGGCTGGCCCGGAGGCCCCTTCCAGCACTCGTTGGCTGGCCCTCGACGTCGGTAGCGCTGAGGACCCGGCTCTCGAGCCGGTCCGCTCTGCGGCCTCCACCTCGGGGCGGCTCCTCGCCGAGGCAGGGCGGCGGGGCGACGGCCCTGGTGCCCTCGACGCCCTCGGCAAGCTTCGCCTGCTCTGCGCACACAGGGCGGGACCGGCAGGTGCCAGCACCTGGAACGCCCACGTGGAGCAATGGTTGGCCGACGGCCTCTCCAGCTCCGAGAGCGTTTGGTACGTGGGCAGGCCAGTCATCGTGACCCAGAACGATTACACCCTCGGGCTCTTCAACGGCGACACGGGCGTGGTCATCGCACGGCCCGACGGAGGGCTGACGGTCGTCTTCAGGCGGGGAGCCGAGATCGTAAGGGTCAGCCCCTCGCGGTTGGCGGCCGTCGAAACCGCCTTTGCCATGACCGCGCACCGAGCCCAAGGCTCGGAGTTCGACGAGGTCGTTGTGCTGCTGCCCCACGCGTCTTCACGGATCCTCACCCGGGAGCTTCTCTACACCGCGGTCACGCGCGCCCGGCGAAGTGTCGTGCTTGTGGGCTCGGAGGAGTCGGTCAGAGCTGCTGTGAGCCGTCCCATCGCGCGCGCTTCGGGACTGACAGCCCGGCTCTGGCCCGGCTACGGTGCGTGAAATGACAGGCTCTGCCCAGGTACCGCGGCCGAGCGAGCTGCCCAGATTGAGCGAAGGGTGGGCACGCCTTCGGGAAGACACGTCGCTGCGCGGCCGTGACTGGAGCAAGGCCGCCAGCGACCTCACCGACAGCTGGCTTGTCCAGGTGTTCGACTGGGCGGTAACCGCCGGGACAACGGGTGCTGGTCGCGTGCGGCGGGAAGGACAGCGGCTCCCTCTTCGTGGCCGCCGGCCCCGTGCAAGTGGCGAAGACCCCGCCAAAGGCCTCGCGCTCGTGGCCGTCGGCAGCCTCGGGCGCGGCGACTTGGCCCCCGGCAGCGACCTCGACCTGCTGCTTGTGCACGATGGCCGGCCGGACGTGGCGGAGGTGGCCGACCGGCTCTGGTACCCGATCTGGGACGACCCGATGCCGCTTGACCACAGCGTCCGTACCCTTTCTCAGATCGGACAAGCCGCCGAGTCGGACCTCCGCGTGGCCCAGGGCCTGCTGGACGCCCGGCCCCTTGCGGGAGATGCGGAGCTGGGTACGCGAGCGGTCTTGCTAGGCCGGCGTCTCTGGGAGAAGCGGGTCGGCAAGTGGCTGCCCGCGGTGCTCGAGTCCCGGGCGCGCGTCCAAGAGGACCACGGTGACGTCGCTTTCTTGCTCGAGCCGCAGTTGCAGGAGGGCCGCGGCGGCCTGCGCGACGTGCAGCTGCTCGGCCTTATGGCGGCTGTGACCCCGGTGTTGGCCGCTGTGGCTGCGGACGAGCGGCTGGCGAATGCCGGCGATTTCCTTCACGCGGTCCGGGTGGAGCTGCAAAGGACGAGCGGGCGCCGCACTGAGCGGCTGACGCTCGAGGACCAGGACAGGGTCGCCGAAGCGCTGGGTTTGGCTGGCCGGGAGGAAGTAGCCCGGGGTGTCGCGCGAGCCGGTCGTGCTGTTGCGTGGCTCGCCGAGGACGCCTGGCGGAGGGCCCTGTCATGGCTCGCCGGCCCGCGTGGGAGGGCAGGCTCGGCGGACAAGGTGCTCGGCCCGGGCCTGGTGCTCCGGGACAACGAAGTCGCAGTGCCTTTGTCTGTCCGCGTTGGCGAGGACCCGACGATCGCCCTCAGGGCGGCGTCCGCATCTGCCGAGCTGGGGGTACCCCTTTCCCGGCCCACGATGACGCGCCTGTCGGAGGAGGTCCAATCCCCGCCGAGCCCGTGGACCGAAGACATCACCCGAGCGTTCCTAGGGCTCCTCTCGGTCGGCCATGCCGGTACCCACGCCATCGAGACGCTCGACCAGCTTGAGGTCTGGGAACGCTACCTTCCTGAGTGGGCCCGGGTCCGCAACATGCCGCAGTTCAACCCGTACCATCGTTGGACGGTCGACCGGCACCTCCTGGAGACGGTGGCAAACGCCGCGGGTCATCAGAGGGACGTGCACCGGCCGGATCTTCTGCTCCTCGGTGCCCTCCTGCACGACATCGGGAAAGGGACGCCCGTCGACCATTCACAGGCCGGCGAAGCCATTACGGCGGGGGTCGGCGAGCGCCTGGGACTGTCCACTGACGACAGGTGGATCCTGCAGCGGCTTGTCCGCCTCCACCTCCTTCTGCCCGAGGTAGCTACGCGGCGCGACCTCGACGACCCGGCCACGGTCAACGTCGTGGCCGAGACCGTGGGCAACGAGACGACCCTCGAGCTCCTCAGGGGAATTGCCGTGGCGGACGGGGAGGCCACTGGCCCGGCAGCCTGGACCCCCTGGAAAGCCGCGCTTGTTGACCAGCTGGTCGTGCGAGCGAGTGCCGTCCTGGCAGGACGGCCGGTGCCGGCCGCCACGCCGTTCCCCTCCGAAGAGCAACGCCAGATGATGGCCTCCGGGGAACTCCAGATCTTGGCGGACCAGAGTGGGCTGGTTATCGTGGCCGCCGACCGGCCCGGGTTGTTCAGCGACGTAACGGGGGTTTTGGCGCTGTACGGGATCGGGGTGCTAGAGGCGCGTATTCACAGTGAACGCGGGCACGCCTTGGAGGTGTTCACCCTCGACCTACCCGAGCATGCCGACCCGCGCTGGGAGCGGGTCGTACGCGACATCAAAGGAGCGGTCGAAAAGCGCTTCAGCGTCGGGGAAGCACTTTCGCGCCGCCCCCCGGCCCGGTCGCGGCTCGCTCTCGCGCTACCGAGCCCTGAGGTTCGGGTGATCATCGACAACGACGGCGCTACGAGCGCGACGGTCGTGGAGGTGCGCGCCCCTGATGCCGTGGGAGTGCTCCACAAGGTAACCTCCGCCATCGCAGCGCAAGGCCTCGACATCGTCTCGGCAAGGGTAACCACGCTCGGCAACGCCGTAGTGGACACCTTTTACCTCCGTTCAGGCGGTGGAAAGTTGAAGGGGGACGAACCAGCCGAGCGGCTTCGTGCCGGCATCGAGAAGGCGCTCGAGGGCACAGGCTCCGAGCGGCACTTGTAACACAGCCGAAACATAGCGGTTGCGGCCCCGAAACAACTGCCCTCTACGGTCTGGATGAGCCTACGGCCGGCCTGGTCGCGAGGTGAGGCTTACCTACTATTGAGGAGGGCTTTTGAGTTTAATAGCAGCAGCGAACATTTGTACTCAGGGCGCCGTAAGTTGTTCAGACCAGGCATGGCTGAACACGGGTGACAACGCCTGGCAGTTGACAGCCGCCACCTTTGTCGCCCTCATGAGCGTCCCGGGCCTGGCGGTCCTCTTCGG
>DATKHZ010000263.1:0-2371 GCA_035509995.1 Acidimicrobiales bacterium
CGCCCAGCGCTCCGCCGGCAACCAGCGCCGTTATGCCCGCGAGACCCTACGGCGGGTGGGCTTCATCCGCGCCTCCCAGGCTGTCGGGATACCGCTGCGGGCGATCAAGGGGGCCCTCGAGCAGCTCCCCGAGAGCCGGACGCCCACCCGGGCGGACTGGGCACGGCTTTCCGCCACCTGGCAGGCCGACCTCGACCAACGCATCAGCCATCTCCAGTCGCTGCGTGACCGCCTGTCGGACTGCATCGGTTGCGGGTGCCTCTCGATAGACCGCTGCCGGCTCACCAATCCCGACGACGTCCTCGGCGACGAGGGGGCGGGTGCCCGGAGGCTCCTGCCAGCGAGATGACGCGGCAGCGGGTGTGGCGTCCCACCAAACGATTGGGCGCTTTGCTCGGGCGGCAGTCGTAATCTGACAGTCGATGGCCTCGACCGCAGGCACCGGGTCTCTGCGCACGTACCTCGGGACCGCGCCAGGAGTTGGCAAGACCTACGCCATGCTGGCGGAAGGCCGCCGGCGAGCCGAAGGCGGCGAGCGGGTCGTGATCGGCTGGGTCGAACGGCATGGCCGGGCCGAGACCAAGGCCCAGCGCGGCGACCTCGAGATCGTGCCGGCGCGGGTGGTCGAGTACAGGGGTAGCACGTTCAGGGACCTGGACATCGAGGCGGTGCTTTCTACGGGGGCCAACCTGGTCCTCGTCGACGAGCTGGCGCACCGGGTGCCCGACACCAGGCGGTGGCGCTGGGAAGAGGTGGCGGAACTGCTCGCCAAGGGGTTCGACGTCCTGACGACGGCGAACGTCGCCAACCTCGCGTCTGTGCGCGACTACGCGGCACAGATCACCGGGGTGGGCGCCGTCGAGTACGTGCCCGATGAGTTCGTGCGCTCCGGCGAGGTCGCCCTTGTCGACCTGCCCGCGGCGTCGCTTCGCGAACGGATCGCCTCGGGAAGGGTGTACTCGGCCGACCTGGTCGGGGGCGCCCTCGCCGACTACTTCCGGGCCTCGAACCTGGAGGCGCTGAGCGAGCTCGGCCGGGCGTGGGTGGAGGGGAACGCCGTAGCGGTCGGCGATGACCTGCTCGTTCGGCGAGGTCTGGTAGAACCCCAGCTCCGATCGGTTGTCGTAGCCGGCGTTTCCGGGTCGGGCGAGGACGAACGTGTCATCCTCGACGCCTGCCTGTTCGCCAGGCAGGACGACGCCGACCTGCTGGTCGTCCACGTAAACGTCCTGGACGGTTCGTCTTCTCGCCGCCAGCGCCAAGCCCTGGACCGAAACCGCGAACTGGCATCCGAGCTGGGCGGCAGCTACATCGAGGTCGAGGGGAACACTCCGGCCCCCGTGCTCGCCGACATCGCACGGGCCCGGGGAGCGTCCCGGGTGGTCGTCGCCAGCCACCCGCCGCGTCTTGGCGTGCTGAGCCGCTTCAGCTTCGGCGCGCAGCTGCGCCGCCTCCTCCCCCAGGTGACCGTGGACGAGGTGCAACCCGCCCGGGTCTAATCCGTCACGGCTGATGGTGAACGCGGCGGCCCCTGTGGCCCGTTCCAGCGAAGCTGCATCAGCGTGGCGTCGTCTCGAAGTTTGCCGCCGTTGTAGTCCACGACCGAAACGAGCAGGCGCCGCAAGATTTCTTCAGGCGGTTGGCCAGATGTTGACTGTTGCGACCACATATCGGCCAGGCGCTCGACCCCGAAGCTGTCGCCGCTTGGCGATCGCCCTCGACCATTCCGTCAGTGAAAAACAGGACGCAATCGCCCGGTTCCAGGTCCTCCCTCGCAGTCTGAGCGGACGCTGCTCCGAGGCCGAAGGGAAATGAAGGCAGGCAGTTCAATTGCCGGACCACCCGGTGCCCTCGCAGGAGCAGCGGCAGTGGGTGACCAGCGTTGGTCCACTCGAGCACGCCCGTGTCGAGCGCCAAACGGGCGATGACGCCGGTGACGAACGCCTCGCCTTGGTACTGGGCGGCGACCGCCTCCTCGATTGCCAGATGGGCCACCGACAACGGCTCCCCCGCTCTTCGCGCGTGACGGTAGGCGCCTATGGCCAGCGTGGTCATTAGGGTCGCTTCGACCCCATGCCCCATGCCATCGAAGAGCGCTGCGTGAAGATGGTCGTAGTTGAGCGCATAGTCGAAGGCGTCACCGGCTATCTCGTACGCCGGCTCCAGCCGGCCGCAAGCAACCGCCTGGGCGCAGCGGACCGTGAGTGGCGGCAACAAGTCCCACTGCATTCCCGCAGCGAGGCTCATCGAGCGGCTACGCCGACGTAGGTGCAGCTCGTCGGTGGCGCGGGCGAAGGCTCGGGAGAGCACTCCGGCAAAGAGCCCAAGGCGCGTGCAGTCGGCTAGGACCTGGTCATCGACCCTGGGCAAC
>DATKHZ010000264.1:0-3014 GCA_035509995.1 Acidimicrobiales bacterium
CGTGAGCCAGGCAGTGTCTTTGCCTATAACCAGCCCGCCACATACACCTTGGCCGCAATTGTGCAGCGGGCCACCGGCGAGTCTCTGGTGCGTTACCTGCGACGACGCCTCTTCGACAAGCTCGGGGCCAGCGAACTGAGCTGGCTACAATCCCCACCGGGGCGCGACATCGGCTACAGCGGCCTATATGCCACCACCGAGGCCGTAGCCCTACTGGGCCAGCTGTACTTGCAGGGCGGAGAGTGGCACGGCGAACAGCTCCTGGCACGCTCGTGGGTGACGGAGGCAACCAGGGCCCAGGTGCCGACAGGCATCGGTGATGCCAGCGGCGACGGGGCCCTCGGCTACGGCTATCAGTTCTGGATGTCTCAGCACGGCTACCGCGGCGACGGGGCCTACGGCCAGTACTGCCTCGTCTTGCCCGACGAGGACGCCGTGGTCGCCATGACGGCTCAGACTCGCAGCGCGGGCCGTCCTGACATGCAGACGGTCCTGACAATGGTCTGGGACAAGCTGCTGCCGGCCTTCGCCGCCGACACTGTTGTGGATAACGGAGCTGACGAAGCCTTGCGGGGTCGCTTGGACGGCCTCTGCTTGCCGGCCTTGGGCGGCAGGGCGTCGCCTCCCAGGGACGGCGTGGGCTGGGCAGGCGCTACGTTCTTGCCTGAGGGAGGCTCCTGCACGGCCCAACCGTCGCTGAAAGCCGTCGAGGTCCGCGCTGGCGAGCAAGGCTGGCGCATCGCGCTGTGCGAGGACGGCTCCGAGCTGCACGGGCCATTTATCGGTGACGGCTGGTCAGTCACTGAGGGTGCCTCCTCGGGAGGGGGTACCGTACCGGTCGCCTGTAGCGGCGCGTGGACGGGCGCTGCGACGCTGCGCGTCGATGTCATCTTCCTCGAAACTCCCCACCGGCTCAGCGTGACGTGCCACCTCCCAGAGAGGACCTTCGACGCTCGTTGGCACAGTCATCCGGCGCATGCGTCCTTCCTTCGGAACCTGCACGCCCCGGCGCCAACATGATGGCTCCGCCGGCGCTAAGGCCAGATGAGCACGGTGCCCCGGTAAAGCGAGTGCAGCAGTTCCACCTGCTCAGGCTGGGCGCCCTGGACCCGTTCGTCGTAGACATCGGCGATCCGCTGGCCGTAGGTGGCAGCGTCGTAACCTTCCATGGACAAAGCCTGGTGGCCGCGGGTGGAAGAGGCAAGCGATTTTCGTGCCAAGACCTCCCCCCCGAGCTTGCGAGTACAGCGGCGGGCAAGGGACGGAACCGCCAGCACCGGCGCGATGTCTAATGAATGTGCTTGGCCGTGGCCGTTCTCTAGCAGTAGCCATTGCAGCCCTCACCATGGTCCTCGGATTGTCTGGCGTTACTGGCCGCGGGAGCGAAACTATCGAGGTGGGCCACCTCACCTCATCAGCTCGGTTGCCTCCCGCCAGCTACAGCCTTTCGTTCGAGGACGATCTGGTGGCTCTGAGCGGTGGCCAAGGTAAGGGCTGCCCGACAACCCTCCTCGACCCAGTCACCTTGCGGGTCGTGCGCAGCACCAACACCTGCGCTCATAGCGCCGCGGCTGCTCAGATTTTGGTTGACTTCGGCATGAAGGGCAACGAGATCCGCCTCGAAGTCAACGACCCTGTCACCGGTCGGCTTCGCGCCGGCCCTGTGCTCCTGACGCTACAGAACTGGGACTGGAACCACTCCGAAGTTGCCAAAGGCAACGGCGTGGTGTGGATCTACGGTCTCAACGGACTGGGCAGGCACTCCGAGCTGGTGGAGGCTTCTACTAGGACCGGTCGCGCTCTGCACCGCTTCGCTGTGGACGCCGCCGCCGATCCGTACTTGTTCGTAGATTCCGATGGGCTTTGGCTGACCGAAGGTATATGGGGTGGGCAGTTCTGCTCGGCGGCGTGCCCTCTTTGGCATGTCGCCCTGGGCTCGGGCCGGCTGGTAGCCGTGCGCAATCTTGGCGTCGGCACCCAGTGGTTAGTTGCCTTCGGCCGCAGCATCTGGGCCGATGTCCTGAGCGGCAGACCGGGCGGGCCGATAGCGCTGAAGCAGACAATCTGGCGTTTGGACGGGCCAAGTGCGCGGCTCGTGTTCGAGCAACCCGCCCACCTGTTGCCATCGGACATTTTCGCCGGCACCGGCTACGTTGTCGAGGGCGACCTGCGGCTAGGTTTCTTCACCCTCTCCCAGGACGGGCCGAGCGGAACTCCACCGGCCATCGGGGACTGCGACACCAAGGTACCTATGCGACTTGTGCGGGTCGACCCAGCTACGGGACGCCAATCCTACGTAGCGACCCTGCCGGTCAGCCTGATCGGTACCGGGCTCGATTGCCACCTGGCGGCTCCCCAGGGACTTGTCGCCGACAATGCTTTCTATTTTCTCGCCGACCCAACCGGGCCACCTGGGACCAACCAGTACACCGAAGTGGTGCGAGCCCAAATCGGCTCATAAGCTAGATCCTGGGTCCGCCTAAGCCTTCGGCTGCTCAGGGTACGGCCTGGCTATTACTCTCCTGAACGTAGGCCCTGATGCCGGGTCCCGTAGGCGAGGCCGAACCGGTTGGCCGTCGCGCTGGTGTACACGATCCGGCACGGCGCGACTAAGAGGACAGGCCCTAAGTTCCGGCTGACTACGACCGTGCCGCCCTCCTCGATCGGGGCACACTCAGGCGTAACTGTGAGCCCGGCGCCGTGATGTGCTCGCCACCGACGGATGGCCTCTTGGGCCCGGCTCCAATCTGCCTCACCGTGGCCGACGGGAGCTGCGAGGCGATCATGACGGTAACCAGATAGCACGCCATTCGAGCGGGTGCGGCCCACCGCCTCGTAGTTGACCTCTTCATGTCGGGCCGTTCGAGCACATCAGCGAGTACCTTTGGCTGATCTCTGCTCACCACGATCACGCATACGACGCTAGGGGTTTTGGGCGCAGTTCTTTCTCCGCACCCCGGACGGTGAATCCGACGGACGATCAAGCAACGCCGCACCAAAGCCAACTCGTTCTC
>DATKHZ010000265.1:0-3803 GCA_035509995.1 Acidimicrobiales bacterium
TTGGCCTCCGTCGAGCTTTGCCCGAATAGGAGGGCTCTGAGCTCGTTGGCCTCGTCGTCTCCGGCTGCGAGCGCAGCGACTATCGGCATCGACTTCTTACGCTGGCGGATATCGTTGCCGGCAGGCTTGCCGGTAGTGGCCGGGTCGCCCCATATCCCGAGCAGGTCGTCGACCGCCTGGAAGGCCACGCCGAGGTGCCGGCCGAAGTCCCGGAGCGCCTGGACCGTTGCCGGCGGTGCACCGGCGAGGACGGCCCCGATCGACGCAGCGCACCCAAGGAGAGCGCCCGTCTTGGCTGTGGACATGCCCATGCATTCCTCGACGCTCACCGACTGGCGTTTCTCGAAGGCGAGGTCCTCGGCCTGACCAGCGATCATTTCGGCCGTGGCCTCGCCCAGCGCCCGGGCCGCCGACGCTCCCGCCTGGTTGCCGCACCCGAGCAAGACCTCGGTGGCCAAGGTCGAAAGAGCGTCGCCGGCGATGAGAGCGACAGCCGGTCCCCAAAGCGCCCACACCGTGGGCCGGTGCCGGCGCTCGAGGTCCCCGTCCATCAGGTCGTCATGGATTAGCGAGAAATTGTGGACCAGTTCGACGGCAACGCCACCGGGCGCACCCACTTCGGCGTCGGCCCAGGCGGCTTCTGCTGACAGGACTGACAGAGCGGCACGGATCCCCTTCCCGCCCTTTGCGGCCGCTGGTTTGCCGTCTGCGTCCGTCCAGCCGAGGTGGTAACTGACGACGTCACGGATACCGGGCGCGAGCCGGTCGACAGCGTCCCGCATGGGCGGCATTGTCAATCCGCGTGCCCGTTCGAGCACTTCGGCGACCGAGTTGGTAGGCGTCACATGACCTCCTGAAGTTTCCCGGGCTGCAGCCGGTCCGAACTGAGCGGCGGCAGGCCGGACCGTTGCCCGGCTGCCACGAGCACAGCGCGAGCCGCGCTGACCCCACTTCGAACAGCACTTTCCATCGTGGGTGGCCACCCCGTGGCCGTCCATGCCCCGGCCAGGACCAGCCCAGGCAGCAGCGTCCTCGTGGACGCCCGGTGCGCTGAGGAGCCCGGCGACGCGCGGAACGTTGCGTGAAGCTCTTTGGTAACGAAGGTGCTGAGTACCTTCGCGTCTTTGGCACGGGGGAAAAGGTCCCTGAGTGCCTCGGTAACCTGGTCGCCCAGCTCGCCTGGGCGGGCCCCGACGTAATTGTCTGCGGCCGAGATCGATACCGCGAGATATTGGCCTGCAGCGGCGCCCGACGACGCCGTACGGTCGAACACCCATTGCGCGACCGTCCCAATCCCGGCCACCAAGGGCAGGTCGGTTACTCGTCGGTCGAAGTGGACGTGGACGTTGACTATCGGGGAGCTGGCCAGTTCGGAGGGTCGGACATTACGGGGTAATGCCCCTGGGGGGAGCACGCTTTCGGCGCTGTAGTGGGGGAGGGCCACCACCACGCCATCTGCGGCCGCCTCGCCGTCTGCGGTCTGCACGGTGAAGCCGCTCTCGCCACGCCGCACCTGTTCCACAGCCTCCCCGAGGTGCACGGCAACACCGGCTTTGCCCAGCGCGGTCGCCGCTCGCTCGCCGTGCAGCGAGCCGAGCGGGACCCGGCTCCAGCCGATGTCGCCGGCACTGCTCTCCCTGAGAAGACCGGTTTGGAAGACCTTCGCCGCCATAGCCAAAGAGGCTTCGCTCGCTGGCAGGTTCACCGTAGGCAGGCAGATCAAGTCCCAGAGCCCCGCAATGGCCTCCGGTCCCTGGCCGTGCCTGACCAGCCAGGCCTCAAAGGTGTCCTCGTCGAGGGCAGGGTCGTTCAGGTCGAGGCGTGAAAGCGCGAGGGCCGCGCTGGCAAATCGCGCACGGGCGCTGAACGGGATGACGCCATAGCCAAAGAGGGAGCGTGCGAGGTGGAGCGGCGCGCGCACCCGGTCCCGGCGTAGCGACGCCCGTGCGACGCCGGGCCGCAGGGGGGTGCCGGGCCGCAGGACAGTCAGGTCCAGGCGGTCCTGCAACTCGACGTCGCCTGCCGAACCGATCCGGCCGAGGAAGTCGAGATATGCCGTGCAGCACCGGAGGAAGACGTGCTGGCCGTTATCCATCGACAACCCATCGTGGGAAAAAGACCACGTCAGACCGCCGAGGTGCTTGCGCTTTTCGAAAAGTGCCACCGCCGCGCCCGCGTCGGCACAGGCCAATGCAGCCGAGATGCCGGCAAGCCCGCCGCCGACGACGGCAACCTGAGGGACGCGGCCGGAGGTCACAGTCATGCGGCACTCCTGAGCGGCAGGCTCCTGGCGAGGGCCGTGGCGGCCACAGTTGCCTTCTGACCAGCGGAAAGGCCGACCCTGCCTCGCAGCACGCTTTCGGGGTCGAGCCGGATCTTGTCGAGCAAACGTTGGTAGATGCCTGCCATTGCGGAGGTGCAGGCACGGCTCCGGCTGTCGAGCAGTGGCAGCAACAGTAAGCCCTGCTCGTACCAAGCGCTCGCGCGGCCAGTTTCGAAGCAGATGAGCGCCATGAGGTCGTCCGGCTTGCCTTCCAGCCGAGGGCTTACCCCGAAGCGGTCCAGGTCTTCAGCCGGTATGTACACGCGGCTCATGACGTCGCGGTCTTCGAGCAAGTCACGCAGGATATTGGTCAACTGCAACGCGATCCCGAGCGCATCTGCCAACGGGCGCGCGGCCGCCGGGTCGCTGCTCCCATAGATGGAGAGCGACAAACGCCCGACGCTGCCTGCGACCCGCCGGCAATACTCGACGAGCTCGTCGAATGTGGCGTAGCCGTGGCCGGCGATGTCCCACTCACACCCCTCGACCAGCTCCTCCAGGGCGGCGAACGGAAGGGCGAACTGGCGGGAGGCATCCGCCAGTGCAATCAGGACCGGGTCACCTGGCGGGACCGCTGCCGCCGGCGAACGGTTCGAGGCGCCTGACAGTAGCGAAAGAGAAGCCCGGACCGCTTCGAGAGTTGCCAGCTTGTCCTGGTCTTTCAGCGCAATGCCGTCGCCTACGTCGTCGATCCGCCGTGCCATGGCGTAGAGGGCGCACATCGCTGAGCGTTTGCGCGGGGGCAGGAGCCGGATCCCGTAGTAGAAGTTGCGCGCCCGCGAGCGCGTGATCCTCTCGCAGTGCTTGTAGGCAAGGGCAACGGCGGCCTCGTTCAAGGGGCCCGCCCATTCCCCAAATAGGCAGCGCGCAGCAGCCGGCCGAGATGAGAAGTGAAACGGAGGGGCGCCGGGCGGGCCGGGTCTGCATAGACGTCGAAGTCGAGCGCAGCCAGAGCATCAAGGGCAGCATGGCCGCCGGCCACAAAGCTTGCCACGGCGAACCGTAACCGTCCTTCCAGGCTGGCAACCAGCGGCGACCCCTCGCCGAGCATCCTTCGGGCGCGGGCAGCCTCGAACGCGAGCAACGCCCGCGATGCCGCGGAAGCTCCTCCGGGAGCGCCCCGGCGCCCCCGGTCAACGTAATTGGCCGGCGGCGGGACCAGCTCCTCGGCAGCTACCCCGAACCGCTTCATGTCTTCCATGGGAATATAAACCCGGCCCACGATGGCGTCCTCGGCCACGTCTTGCCAGTGCTCCACGAGCTGTAACGCAGTACAGATGCTGTCCGACCAGGCAATTCGCTCGGGAGTCGCGAACCCGAAGATCGCGAGCACCATCCGCCCGACCGGGTTGGCCGACAGCTTGCAGTAGCCGGCGAGGTCAACGAAGGTTTCGTAGCGGGAGATGCTTTGGTCCTGTCGGTTCGCCTGGACCAGGTCGAACAGTGGCTCCGGAGACAACCTGAGCCTCCGCACAGTCTC
>DATKHZ010000266.1:0-2332 GCA_035509995.1 Acidimicrobiales bacterium
CCGCCGTATTATGTATCAATGGAGCCCGATCAGGACTCGTACCGTATGTAGAAGGGTTACGACCACGACCCGGGGAGGCCAACGTGGTTAACGCACGGTAGGACCGGAGGGCTGGTGCCGAGAGAAACGCTGCTGGCCAGAACGCTAGTGGAGCTGGCTGACACGCTTGTCGCCGACTTCGACGTGGTCGAGCTCCTGACCCGGCTGGCTGACCGTTGCGTCGAAGTGCTCGACGTCGGGGCGGCCGGCCTCATGTTGGCCGGGCCCGACACTGAACTGAGGGTGATGGCCTCCTCCAGCGAGGCCATGCGCCTGTTGGAACTGTTCGAGCTGCAGGCCAGGGAAGGTCCTTGCCTCGACTGCTACCGCAGCGGCGCACCGGTCCTGGAAGCCGACCTCGCCGCCGTCGGCACCCGCTGGCCCCATTTCGCCCCCGAAGCGCTCGCCGCCGGCTTCCGCTCGGTCCAGGCCTTGCCTATGCGGCTGCGCGGCACCGTCATCGGCGCCCTCAACCTTTTCGGCGCCGACCCCGGCGAAATGCAAAGGGCCGATATTGAGAGCGCCCAGGCCCTAGCCGATGTCGCAACCATCGCCATTCTTCAGCAACGCAAATCGCACCAGGCCCAGGCCCTGAACGAACAGCTACAACACGCTCTCAACAGCCGGGTCGTCATCGAACAAGCAAAAGGGATGGTCGCCCAGAGGGAAAACCTCAACATGCAAGCGGCGTTTTCCGCTCTGCGCAGCTACGCCCGCACCCACAACCTGCGCCTCGTCGAAGTCGCAGGATCTGTTGTCGATGGCTCATTGGCCCGGTCCGCGTTGAGCTTGTCTCCTGAACAGGGCACGGGCTGAGAAGACCTGCCTTGGCGAGTGAGGTCCGGCGCGGGAGCTGCCCCAGCGACCGGTCGGGCGTCGGTGCCTGGCACTTAACGTCAACGTTAAGCTATGCTGACGTTAACGTTAAGAGCGGGCAATGGAGGGCGAGGATGAACCTGGAGCGGTCGGTACCAAACGGCCCCAGTCGAAGTGCGGTCGGCGACCATTACAAATGGACGGCGCTTTTCATTTCAACGCTCGGCATGTTGATGGCGACGATCGACGGCTCCATCACGCTGATCGCGCTGCCGGACATCTTCAGGGGCATTGGTATCGACCCCTTGAAGGCCGGGAACAGCTTCTTTTTGTTGTGGATGATCCTGGGGTTCCTGGTGGTCACCAGCGTGCTCGTGACCACGCTTGGCCGCTTGGGCGACATATACGGCCGGGTCCGCATGTACAACTTCGGCTTTGCCGTCTTCACTTTCTTCTCGCTCCTGCTCAGCGTCACGTGGATGTCAGGCGAAGTGGCGGGGATCTGGTTGATCGTCATGCGGATCTTCCAAGGAGTGGGGGCTGCAATGCTGATGGCAAACTCCGGCGCCATCCTCACCGACGCCTTCCCTCGCGGGCAGCGGGGGATGGCTATGGGCATCAACCAGGCGGCGGCCATGGGAGGGATGTTCATCGGGCTGGTGCTGGGCGGGGTCCTCGCCCCAATCAACTGGCGCCTCATCTTCTTGGTGTCAGTGCCCGTTGGCCTGTTCGGCACGGTCTGGGGCTATATGAAACTGCGCGAGCTGAGCGCAAGGCAACCGGCGAAGATCGACTGGCCCGGCAACATCACCTTTGCGCTCGGGCTGGTCTTGATCATGGTAGGCATCACCTACGGGATCGAGCCCTACGGGCACGACACGATGGGATGGGCTAACCCGTTCGTCGTGTTATGCCTGGTCGTCGGCGCCGCCCTGCTGGTCGTGTTCGCCTTAGTCGAGATCAGGTCCGAAGAGCCGATGTTCCGGCTGCAGCTGTTCAAGATCCGGGCCTTCACTGCCGGAGTTTTCGCCAGCTTCCTGGCCGCGTTGTCGCGCGGCGGGCTCATGTTCATGCTCATCATCTGGCTGCAAGGGATCTGGTTGCCTTTGCACGGCTACGACTTCGCCCGGACGCCTTTGTGGGCCGGGCTCGCCATGCTCCCGCTCACAGCCGGGTTCTTAGCCTCCGGGCCTTTCTCGGGTGTCTTGTCGGACCGCTACGGCGCCCGTCCGTTCGCCACCGGTGGGATGGTCGGCACCGCGGTCTGCTTCGGCTTGTTGGAGCTATTGCCGACTGACTTCTCCTATTGGGTCTTCGCTGTCCTCCTCTTCGCCATCGGGGTCACGATGTCCATGTTCGGGTCACCGAACCGGGCGGGGGTTATGAACAGCCTGCCGCCCGAGCACCGGGGGGCGGGGTCAGGGATGAACACCACCTTCCAGAACTCTGCTCAGGTGCTCTCGATCGGGATCTTCTT
>DATKHZ010000267.1:0-13383 GCA_035509995.1 Acidimicrobiales bacterium
GACCATCCCTCCCAGCATCTCGGCCGTCGCCCGCCCGATCCGGCCGCCACCGACAAGGCCCACCACCAACTCATCGATTGGTTTCATCGGTGCCAGCACAGGCGAGCCCGACCACCCGGTGCGTACGTAATCGTCCAGTCCGCACAAGCGTCGTTGCAGCGCCAGCAGCAGTGCGACCGCGTGCGACGCCACTTCCCGCGTGCCATAGCCGGGCTGGTTCACCACTGTGATCCCGGCTGCCTCCGCCGCCACAAGGTCAATGGTGTCGACGCCGACACCGGCGCGCCCGATAACTCTCACGCTCGAGGCAAAGGCGGCGATGTGGGGCGCCCTCAGGGGCTGCAGGGTAACGACTACTGCGGACGCGCCGGCTGTAAGGGCGGCCAGCCCGCCGACGTCGGAAAGGTCGCCGAAACGTAGTTCTACGTCGGCGAACTGCTCGACCAGGCGCCGACCATCCCCGAATGACCCGTCCGCCACTACAATCACGGGCCGGTCCTGGGCTCCGGGGGCTGACGCGAACGCTTGCTCAGTCCTCACGAATTTGTCTCCCTGGCGCCTTGGTATTTAGTCACAGATCCGGCGTCGTCTGTCTCATTGGAACAATGTTGACAGTAGACGAACCTGATGCGATAAGCAAGTCCCGACCCCGGGTCAAAACAGCTCGGGCAGGGCCGCCCTAGCCAGCGGCGCCAATACTGCGACCTCCTCGTCGGGTACCGAGCTGTACGGCCACCGGGCCCGGGTGCCGATCGGCGCCCACCCGCCTACCGCGGCCAAGGTTTTGTCCAGCGCGGTGTTCGAATAACCCCTGGCCTTCAGAGGAAGAATATAGGTATCAAAAAAGCTCATAATTCGAGCACCTAACGCCTCCGCGCCGACCGGGTCCCGGTCCATCTGCCTCTCCCAGGCCAGCGCGCCAGCTGGCTCCAGGCAGGCGACATTGGAATAAGAACCGACAGCCCCCAGCCGGCGGGCGTGGGCCAGCTCGTGACCGGGCGCGAAGATAGCTAATTGGGGCGCCGCCGCGTGCAGCCGAGAATAGAACGCGTCATTGCCGGCCACCTTGACTCCTACCATTCCCGGAAATGCCTGTGCCAAGGCCGCCAGCTGTTCGGGGCTGCACACCGTCTTGGCGTGGGGTGGGTTGTACAGCACGAGCGGGATGTCGCCCGCCGCTTGGAGCATGCGCTCCAACGCCCGCTCTACCTCGCTGGGGCTGAGTGGCAACCAGTCGGGGAGGACCACTTGGATTGCGGCGGGAGAGAGGGCACGCGCTCGCCGGATGCGCGACAAGCTCATTTGACCGCTCATGTGGCTCGCCCCGATCTGGAAGGCGGCGCCGGCACGCCTGGCTTTTTGCGCCACCACTTCGCTCAGTGCGTCGAATTCATCTTCGTCCAGGGTGTAGAACTCCCCGGCCGTCCCGCACGTGTAGACCCCGGCCAAACCCACTTCCAACAAAACGTCAAGTTCGACCTCCATTGCCGAGAAATCAATGCTTTCATCAGCGCGGATGGGAAGCAGCACCGTACCCCACGTACCGCGCAGCGGTGTCACGGTCGCCGGCGTGGGCCCGTCACGGCCTGCCGTCCCGCTCGCACTGTCCGCACCGCTCGCCCTGTCCGCCGCACGCTTCGCCGACGGTGCGCCACCGCTCATCTTGAGCCGAAGCGGCCGATGTCCACGCCGAGCTCATCGGCCAGCTCGGTGATCTGGCGACGGATCTCGACGGGCACCACCACTCCCTCCCTGCTGCGGGCTGCAAGGGCCCGGGCCTCGGCCTCGCCGGGGAGCAGGATGTCGACATGCTCGGGCCCACCGCCGATGCGTTTCGCCTCACGGCGGAACGTTTCTGCCTGCTCGAAGTAACTGTCCAAACCGATGAACGAACCGATGTCGAGCGCCATCAGCAGGGTCCCGTTGCCCCCCAAGTAACCCGGGTCACTAGAGGTGCCCATGTGCGACACGAGCCCTGCGGTCAGCTCGATGAGCATCGACATCCCCGAGCCCTTGTGGTCGCCGAAAGCCAGCAGCGAGCCGCCCGCATAGAAGTCTGCTGGGTCGACGCTCGGCCGCCCCGAGCTGTCGATGAGGCTGCCCGGAGGGGCGCTGTGCCCTTCGGCCAGGGCGATCTTGAGCTTGCCCTCGGCCACCTTCGAGGTGGCGAAGTCCAATACCACCGTCCCGTCGCGAAGGGGCGCCGACCATGCGAACGGGTTGGTGCCCATCACCCGTCCGGCCCCGCCGAAGGGAGCGACGACCGGGCCAGAGTTGCACCACGCCATCCCCATCTTGCCCGAGCCGGCGATCGTGGCCACGTATTCGCCGAGGCGGCCAATATGGTTGCAAGCACTGATCGAAACGGCGGAGACGCCGTGGGCGTCCGCCAACTCGATGGACAGCTTGGTGGCGAGCTGGGCGGCCGGCTGGCCGAACCCCCAGGCTCCGTCCACATTGGCGACGGCGCCGCGCCCGGAAGCCACTGAAGGCTGGCCGTCCGGCCGGATCTGGCCGGACTTGACCCAGTCCGAGTACTGGATAAGCCGCACGATCCCGTGCGAGTCGTGGCCGACGAGATTGGACAGTGCGAGCGAGATAGCCACCACGCGGGCAGTGTCGTCCGATGCTCCCAGTGCACGCAGGACGTCGGTGCCGGTGCGTACGAGGTCGTCCTCGCTGAACCGGGGCCCCAAATCGCCGGCGCCCGGCGACGTCGTTTGCAAGCCGGTAACTTCCATATTGAGCCGTCCTCGCTTACGGGCCGCCCCGGCAATGCGGGGTGCCGGCCCGAGGTAAATTGTTTACTGTTAGCGATGCTACGCTATACGAGGCAGACTACAAGTCAAGGAGAAACGAGCTGTGACGAGCGATCCAAATGTGGGTGGTGCGGCGCGCCCTGGCGCGGGCAAAACTGGGAGGTGGCTGAACGGGATCGTCCCGCCGGTCTGCACTCCTCTCAGTGACGACGGGGAAGTAGACACCGCCTCCCTCGAGCGCCACATCTCCTTCTTACTCGATGCCGGGGTCCACGGCCTGTTCATGCTGGGTTCTTCCAGCGAGGTGGCATACCTCACCGATGCGCAGCGCGACCGCGTCGTCGAGGTCGCAGTCAAGACGGCCGGTGGCCAGGTGCCGGTACTGGCCGGCGCCATCGATATGACGACGAACCGTGTCGTCGACCACGCCCTTCGCGCCAAGGAGCGCGGCGCAGATGCAATTGTCCTGACCGCTCCGTTCTTCGCCCGGTCCGCACACCCAGCCGAGGTAAAGCTGCACTTCCGCAAGGTCCGTGAGCGCGTGGGCCTTCCGCTCGTCGCCTACGACCTGCCGATATCGGTCCACAACAAGCTGGACTTGCCGGTCGTCGTCGAGCTCGCCGCCGACGGCACCATCGATGGTGTCAAGGACTCGAGCAACGACATCCACGGTTTTCGAGCAGTTGTCACAGGTACTCGCCGATTCGAGAAGTTCTCGGTGTTCACCGGATCCGAGCTCGTGGTTGATTGTGCGTTGTTCCTGGGCGCCGAAGGGGCCGTCCCGGGCCTGGCCAATGTTGACCCCCACGAGTACGTGGCCTTGTACGAGGCCAGCCGGGCGGGCGACTGGGCCAAAGCCCGTGAGATCCAGGCCCGCCTGGTCCGGCTGTTCGACATCACGGCCTGCGCCGACCCGGCCAAGAAGGGGGCGAGTTCTTGCGGCCTCGGGGGGTTCAAGACAGCGCTGATGCTCCGGGGCGTGATCGCCGGCAACACGATGGCGCTACCCCAAATCCGGCTCGACGCCAACGAGGTTGCGGACGTGAGGGCCGTACTCGTCCGGGAGGGCATACTTTAGCGAGGCAGTGACTAGCGAGATAGTGCCTAGCGAGAGGTAGCCCGCGAGATAGTAGCTAGCGGGGCTCGAGCGCCGGCACTACTTGCTCGGCCAACAGGTCGACCGTTTCTTGGTCCCGGCCGTTGACCGTTGCCAGGAAGTACTCGGCGCCGGCATCGAGGAGCCGGCTGTAGTGAGCAATGGCCTCCTCGGGCGTGGCAAATAGCGGTTGAGTTTTCAATGTGGCGTCGGGGATGCGGGCCGCCTGGCGCTTTCGCTCAAGTTGGTCGTGGCTCGGCGCCAGAGTGAGCAGCGGCGTCCAGTGGCTTCGCAGGACCGCTTCGTACGGCCGGCCTACTTCGTCGCAGTAGCGGCGGAGCACGTCGTACTTGCGCCGGACGTCGACGGGCTCGAACGCTTTGCCTACCCATTCGTGCGGGCCGAAATTGGAGACATCGGCGTACTGGGCCACTTGACGGAGCGTGAAACGTTCGCCGCCCCCGCCGATCAAAAGCGGGATGCGCGGCTGCTGCACCGGTCCTGGCTTGAGCGTGGCGCCGGTGAGAGCGAAAGGCCCGGGACTGCTCTGAGGTTCTCCCGCTAACAGGCCCTGGATGGTCTTTACCGCATCCGTCAACACTCGGTGGCGCTCGGCGGCCGGGGGGAACGGCAAGCCGAGCTGGGAAAATTCAGGCACGTCGTCGCCCACTCCGAGCCCTAGGACCAGGCGTCCCCTGCTCATGCGATCGACGTCCGCCGCTCCTCTGGCAATGAGGAACGGATGGTGGTAGTAGACGCAACTTACGAGCGAAATAAGCCGCATCCGCGTCGTCTCGGCGGCTAGCGCGGCCAGTGTCGTGAAGGTATCCATCGACCGTGTCGGGTGGTCGTTGACCCAGTATGAGTCAAAACCTCGCTGTTCAGCACCGACAACAAAGGCTTTCAGCTCGTCGAAGTCGGGCAGGAAAGCGCCGACCACAGAGAACCTGACCCTGGACCTGGCCTCAGTGACCCACGGGTGCACTGCGCCGTTCACTGGGGCTGGCGCTGCTCTATCTCGCCGCCCCGGGCCGCCGGCGGGCTCTCTGTCGGCCAATGTCAACGAGCTTTGGATGGCCCGTCCTGGCCGGGCAACTCTCGGTTGGCCTCGAGCACTCGCTGGTACGTTCCCGTGATGTGACCTTGGACCATCTTTACCGCCTGACCTCGCTTGCGCCGCTTGAGCACCTCGAGGAACTCGAGATGGTCCTTGAGCCATGTCTGGGCAAAGTCATGGCGCAGGGCGCCCCGATGGACCAGGTAGAGAAAGATCTGCGAGCGCAGCGACAGCCAAGCTTGGTAGAGCCGTAGGTGGTGGGCACCCTGGAAGAGGGCGTCGTGAAAGGCGACGTCGAGCCCGGCGACTGCTGGGCGAGTAAGGGGGCGCGGGAGCTTGTCAAACTGTTGCAGCACGGCGGCCATCCGTTGGAAGTCCGCCTCGGTGGCGTTGACGCAGAGCCACTCGGCGGCTAGCGACTCGAGCGCCGTGCGCAGGCTGTAAATCTCGTGGACTTCGTCGAGGCCTAGCTCCGCAACGGTCGCTCCCCGGTGGCGCTCCAGGATCACCAGCCCCTCCTGGGACAGGAGAACCAACGCCTCGCGTACCGGCCCGCGGCTCACGTTCATATTCGAGGCGAGCTCTTCCTCCACCAGTCTGTGGCCCAGGTCGATGCGGCCAGAAAAGATGGCCTCGCGGATCCCGTCGGCAACCTCGTCTGCGAGCACACGCCGGCGCGCGGGACCGATAACAAGGCCAGCGTTGCGGATATCGGTCACGGTCAGCCTCTCGGGGTGAACAACCAGGTTGAAGGGCAACAGTCTACAGGTGGGGGTGGTGCCCGACCCGTGTTCTGGCCAGGCGTGCTCACGCGGCGCGACAGCGATTGACCAGGCTGCCTATGGCCTCGATGGAAGACGTCACCGTTTGGCCGTCCTGTAAGAAGACGGGAGGCACCATGCCCTGGCCGACCCCGCTGGGTGTCCCTGTGAAAATGAGGTCGCCCGGGTCGAGGGTAATGATCCGGCTCAGGTACATGACCAGTTCGACCGGCTTGAACAGCAAGTCAGAAGTGCGGGAGTCTTGCCTCACCACTCCGTCGACGGCGCAGCTGATAGCTAGGTCAGGCTCCACTCCGGTGACGTCGGGCGTGGTCATGCACGGTCCCACAGGCGTCGTCGACTCGCATGTTTTGCCCTGCAGCCACTGTGACGTCCGGCTCTGCAGGTCGCGCGCGGAAATGTCATTGCCGACGGTGAACCCAGCGATCGAGGCGGCTGCTTCTTCGGCTCCCGCGTTGCGGACCGGTCGGCCGACGACGATAACGAGCTCGACCTCCCAGTCGACTCGTTGAGAGATGGACGGCAACATGATTGGGTCGCCGTCGCCGATAAGGGCGCGGGTGTACTTGGCGAAAACCGTGGGGTAGTCGGGAACTGTTGCACCGGTTTCCTCGATATGGCGGAGATAGTTCTGGCCGATGCAGAGCACCTTGGGAGGTCGCGGCACAAGGGCCCGCACGGCAACAGCGTCCTTGGGCACCCGGGACGCGGCCGTCGCAGTGCGCGCTGCCTCAACCCCTCCTGGCATTGCCAGCAGCGCGCCCACGTCTGTCGGCTCCAGTAATTCGACATGGTCGTCTCCGACCCGAGCGGCATATGTGCGCTCGCCGTACCGCACCGTCGCCAGTTGCACCTAGCCGTCCTCCTTGAGTCGATGAAAAATGAGCCGGTCCTGGTTCACCCGAGGAACTCGGGGGCCGGGAGACCCTGGACACCAGGGTCGAGCGCAAAAATATAGCCGGCTTTCTCAGTGCTGAGCGAACTGTCGTCCAGGCCGTGAGCAGAAACTGCGATAAAGAGGGTTCCCAGGTCCGGCCCGCCAAAACAGCAGGTGGTGACCAAGCTCCCGGGCAGGCGGACGACCCGGTCAAGCCGTCCGGCCGGCGTGAACCGGTGCACCTCCCACCCGCCGCAAAGCGCTACCCAAATGCAACCGAGGGAGTCGACCGCAAGCCCGTCCGGTACAGCGTCCACCTCTGCCAGCGTCCCGCGCTCTCCGAGCGGCTCCCCGCTGTCCGCGTCGAAAGGGTACACGTCGATTCGCCGGCGAGCGCTGTCGATGTAATAGCAACGACGACCATCCGGGCTCCACCCGATCCCGTTCGAAACGTCGATGTCGCTCAATTGTTCGGTCGCCTGCAAGGTCACCGGGTCGAGGCAGTAGAGGTGGCCCGCGCCCGGGTACGCCTCGGGCTCCAGGCATGTCGTGCCAGCCCAGAAACGCCCCCGGGCATCGACAGCACCATCGTTCATCTGCAGGTACGGCTGGTCGCGCAGTTGGTCTGTAACCAGCGAGAACTCGCCTTGTGCGCCCAGGAACCCGAAACCTTCTCTTACGGCGCAGACGAGACCTCCGTCCCCGCGGCGCGGCGCCACTGCGCCGACCGCGCGACCGATGTCCCACGTTCGCACGGGGGCCGATGCGAGGTCATGGGATAGGACCAAACCGGCGAAAATGTCAACCCATAGCAACCTGCCCTGCCTGGCATCCCAGACGAGGCCCTCGGGGTGGTCGAAGACCTGGTCCACTACAACCGACACGGCCGGGCAGGCCTGCTCAGCCATGTTGTTCGTAGTCGTGGATGACCCGGCCACCGACGAGGGTGAAATCCGTCTGCCAGTAGAACCCCTCGAGGTAGCCGAGGACGGGCAGCCGGTAGAGGGGCGAGGTGGCGTTGGGCCGGATCTCCGCCGTAGAAGGGCCGGCCCAGCACCCGCGGACGTCGATGTCCGTGAGGTCGCGCGCCGTCAGCTGGCGGAGCGCGGTGCGGCCGTCGATCTGATGGACGATCTTCAGGTTGATGTTGGTGACGAGATTTACGCGCCGGCACAGCTCCTCGAACGAGCTGCGGACGGACTTGTACGGGAGCGTGCCCGTGAAGATCTCGATCCCGTTGTTGGCCACAGTGCCGACGATTAGGTCGCCCCGGTGCTCGAGCTTCACCGTCCCGAGGCGTTTAGGCTGGCCGTGGAGCTCTCGGCCCCCGGCCATAGCCCGGTCACTCGTGACCCAGAAGTAGGGCGAATAGCTCCCTATTAGCTCGCCCAGGCGAGCTCCGAGCATCACGTTTGCCTCGTAGGTATCCCGGCCCAGGCCGCCGACATCACCCCAACGTGCGATCTGGACCATGACTGTGTCATTGGCGGGGAGCAGCGGCTCGGGTACGAGCGAGCGGATGGCAGCCGGGTCGCTGCGGTATTGGACGGTCAGCACCTCGCCATCGGTAAAACGGCCGGGGGGTGGCCCGTTGAGAGGCGAGTCGATCGGCGTCGAGTACGCGGTTTCGGGCGACGGGACCGCAAAAAAGTCGTGTGGAACGCTCACGCCAGGCTCGTGTCCGCAGTCAACGATGGATCTCCCCGGTCTGCGCGCCACCTGCACCTGCTCAACGGCAGGGCCGGGCGAGCTGTAGGCCCTCCCACGTACCTTATCTATATAGGGCGTCGTCGTCAACAATTGACCGTGAGCTCGGGGAGCCGCGACCTTGAGGCCCGGCGCCAAGTCGTATACTGTTGACGAAACGCTCCGGCTCGCGGTGCTGATGGCGCGCCAACGAGGCAGGGACGCCCAGGAGGGGAGAGAATTGGCAGCCCAACATCGACCATCGTCCCGTCCTCCGGGGTGCCCGCCGCTGTTGGACAGTGTCCTACCGACCGTTGCCGAGCGGTGAGCGCAACATCGGCGGTCGCGCCCGCGACCCTCGCCCCGGGGCCACGAGGGCGCTCTCGGCTGAGCTCGTGGCTGGACAGGCGTTTCTACGTGATGGCGACGGTCCCGGCGCTTGTCGTCGTCACCGCAATAATCGCCATCCCGTTGGTCATAGGCATCTACTTATCGTTCACCAACTACACCCCGGTACGGCCGACGTTCAGCTGGGGCGGGCTGGTCAACTACGACCAGGTTTACAACAGCCCCACCGTCCATGCCGCCATCAAGAACACTGCCATCTTCGCCGGCGCCGGCATCGTCATAGAGATGATCTTCGGCTTGTTCTTCGCTGTGCTGCTGGCCCGCAAGCTGCGCGGCATCTCGTGGTTCCGTGTTGTTTACATGATGCCGCTGCTTGTCCCTGGTGTGGCATCCTCGGTGGCTTGGTCTGTGTTGTTCAATACCGGCAACGGCTGGATCAACTACTTCGCGTCCGTGGTAGGACTGCCCCAGCTGAACTGGGCGGGCGGCGCGCACACCGCAATGCCCACGGTCATCATCGCCAATGCGTGGGCGGGGATCCCGATCATTACCATCATCCTCTTAGCGGGATTGCTCTCGCTACCCAAGGAACCGGTGGAAGCCGCCAGGATCGACGGCGCCTCGGAACTGCGCATCCTGTACCACGTCACGCTTCCCGCCCTACGCCCGGTACTGGCCTTTGCGGCCCTGTTCCAGATGGTCAACTTGTTCCGCGAGTTCGCGGAGTTCGCCATCATCACCGGCGGTGGCCCGGGCCTCGCCACCAGCGTGCTCAACTACTACGTCTACCAAACGACGTTCGTTTTCGGGGAGCTTGGCCTGGGCGCCGCGCTCGCCGTCGTGCTCGTGTTCCTGATGGCGGTCCCCCTGCTGGTCATATTCAAGCTTTCCAAACGAGGAGCAGCACCAAAGTGGGCCGCATGAACCGAGGGTGGTCCAGGCGTGGCCGTTGACGACTTGGTGGCCCCTGGGGCTGTGAGCCGAGAATCCTCCTCCGCGACAGGCTCCGCCCCAGCCCCGCGGCGGCGACCTCCCTGGAGACGCCTACGACGACGGGCGGGGAACATCTTCACGGTCGTAGCGCTGCTCATCGGCGCCGCCTTTATCCTGCTGCCGATCTTCTGGATCGTTACAACCGCGTTCAAGCCTGCGGGAGAGGCGTTCGTACTACCCCCGAAGTTCATCTTCACACCGACGCTGAGCAACTTCAGTTCGCTCCTAAGCGGTCAGTACAACCAGTACGTCGATGACATCGAGCACTCGCTCATTATCATGGCCGTCAGCGTAGGGATTGCCCTCCTGCTCGGCGTCCCCGCTGGCTACGGCCTGGCGCGTTCGCGCTTCAAAGGAAGTGGTGCCATCACCGGCTGGCTCATCGTCGCTTACATCGTGCCTGCGCTCGTTTACATCGTCCCGCTGTACGCCATCTACCAGAGGCTGAACCTGAGCGGCAGCTACCTTTCGGTCATCCTTTACTACCTCACCTTCGAGCTACCCTTCGTCGTGTTCATGATGCGCGGCTACTTCTCCGACCTGCCCAACGACCTCGAAGACGCCGCTCGAGTCGACGGCTGCTCGCGCTTCGCCGCCTTCCGCCGGATCATGCTGCCCCTGGCCATACCCGGGCTCTCGACGGTGACGATCCTCGCGTGCATCCTGTCCTGGGGCGAGTTCTTCGGGGCTCTTATCTTCACGGGCTCGACGAACATGACCGCCCCGGTTGCTATCGAGGAGTACATGGGCCAGACCACCTTGGACTGGAGCACGCTGGCGGCGGCCGCAGTGTTCCTCGTCGTACCCGTGCTGGTGCTGGCCGCCTTCGTGCAGCGGGGTTTCCTGCGCACCGCGGTCTCCGCCACCCAAGGTTAATCCGTTCCCTGAGGTTAATCCGTTCGCTGCTCTTGGCAGCCCGACCAGATTTTGTTACAGTCAACTGTTAACGTTTGGATGGTCACCGCTTCAGGTGGTCCGACGACGTCAACGCCAAACAACAGGTCCAACAACCGAGAGAACAACAAGAGCCCAAATATGAAGGGGGCAGTATGAAACTTTCACACCAGAGAGCCCGGCTTGTCGGGTGCGCAACAACCGCTGCGATCGCCATGCTCGGCACCACACTCAGCTTCGTCGGCACAGCCTCTGCGTCGCGAGTCGAGGCCGCCGCTAGCGTCACGCCGGCCACGAGCATCACGATGTGGACCGGTAATGGCCCAGACCAGGCTTGGCAGCAGCCGCTCATTCCCGAGTTCACCAAGCTGACGGGGATCAAAGTCACCTACGACTCCATCCCCGAAAACGTCTTGCAGAACAAGGTGCAGGCCGCCCAGGAAGTAAAGTCCACCAGCTTCGCCATGTACGAAGAGCCTGAGAGCCTCACGCCCGCCTACAACGCGCTGCATGCCATCTCCCCGATCGCTTCTTACTTGAACAACCCGACGCTGACACCTGCGTCGTTCGACGTGGCCGGGATACCGAAGGCATCCGAGGCCCAGTGCACCTTGAGCGGGGTCCAGTACTGCCTCCCGCAAACCGTCGACCCCGGCCCCGAGCTGTTCTACAACATCGGGATGTTCAAAGCAGCCGGCCTCACCCCGCCGACGACCTGGCCCCAGGTGCTAGCGGACGCCAACAAGCTCACGAGCAAGAAGGTCTCCGGGATCTGCATCAGAGGCTCTGTTGATTCGCCGAACGGCTACCCCGTGCTGTTGATGCTGCCGTACTTCCTGCCCTACGCCCCGAACTACCAGGGTGAGTACCTCAACGCCAATTGGACGCCTCTGTTCAACACGCCGGGGGCCTTGACGTGGGCCAAGCTGTACGCCCAGCTGATGCAGAAAGACACGCCGCCGGGTGTTTCTGCCTACGGCTATCCCCAGTGCGTGCAGGCGTTCCAGGCCGGTCAAACGGCCATGTTCTGGGACGACTCGACCCTGGCCAATGTCCTGTACTCAAAGTCGCTCGACCCTAAGGAGTCCGCGAACGCCGGTATCGACGAGCTGCACTGCCCGGCGTACAACCAGACCTGCCTGCTCGAGGCCCCGTGGGGCTTTTTCATCAACAAGAACGTGAACGCCTCGCAGCAACTGGCAGCCTGGGAGCTCATCGAATGGCTAGCCTCGCCGAGCACGCAGATCCAGGGTCTCAACGAGAGCAAGGATGCGACCGTCGCCACCAGACCGGCTACGCTCACCTATGCCATTGCCCACGCCGCTAATTACGGTGTGCCCACGCAATTCCTGGAGGCGGTCGCGTACGCAGGCGCCCACGTCGAGCCGAACGCTATCCCCAACACGGCCGCTTTCCCCATAATCCAGAACACTCTCTTCGTTACCGACTCCGAGTTGATCGCGGCGCAGATCACGCCGCAACAGGCTGTCGCCTTGCTGCAGAGCAACATGGTCGCCACGCTCAAGGAGTACGACCTCCCGCCTAAGTAACACGACGCGAAAGCACTAACAACCAGGCTGAAAGCAACACTCTGCAAGACCCCACGCCCAGGGACCACCTGGCCGTGGGGTCTTGTCTTGTCCTTTTGATGGCGCGGATTGGCCGACGCTAGACCAAGGTCGGGTCGAGAGCCCGAGCGGCAGGGAGCGCGTGCAATGACAGATGGTGCCCTGGGGCGCCTCATTTCCTCGGCTGAGTACGAGTCGTTTTGCCGTGTCGAGCTTGACGATCCTTACGAACTGCTTGACGAACTGCGGGCGGTCGCCCCCGTCCACTGGAGCCCGTTGCTGGGGTCTTGGGTCGTTACCACCTACGACGAGGTCAACCGTGCCTTACGCGGGGACTGGCTTTTGCACGACCGGGTCGAGATCAACGTGCGCGGCATCCCAGGTCCTGTCCGGGCCGGCTACGGCAGCCTGGTAACTCATATCTCGAATTGGCTGGGGTTCACCGATGGGCCCAAACACGCCCGGATGCGTGAGGTATCACGCCAACTCGTCAACCCGGGACTTGCCACCAAATTGCAACCCGAGACCACCCGCCTAGTGCGCGAGATGGTGGCGGAAATGCGGGCTTTGGAGACCATGGACGTGCTTGAGGCCCTGGCGCTACGCCTGCCGGTAACGGTGGTGTGCCACGCCCTCGGGATGGAAGGCGCCGACGCGGCCCAGTTCCACGCCTTGACTGAGGACCTAGGTCGTTTCGCCGGGCGCGTAGAGACCTCGTGGGGCCCCGAGGACCAGTCCATGCTCTACCGTTCAAACCAGAGTTGGCTAGCCTTGGAGGAGCTTTTTCACCGCCTGATCGCCGACAAGCGGAGTTGCCCGGGCGACGACGTGCTCTCCGCTCTCGTGAGCGCCCACGACGCCGGGGTGCTCTCCGACGACGAGGTGGTGGGCTTGTCAGTGTTCTTTTTTGCTGCCGGCCACGGGACCACCCGTGACCTCATAGCCAACGGTCTTTATCTGCTGATGGCGCACCCTGGTGAGGCGTCCAAGCTCCAGGCGGACACCTCCCACATTGGCCCCGCCATTGAGGAGGCGCTCAGGTACGAAAGCCCCATACCCATGGTTTCCCAACTGGCCGGCGCGGACCACCTGCTGGGCGGTGCGGAAATCCGGGCGGGCGATGCGGTCATCCTGCACGTCGGCGCAGCCAACCGGGACCCGGCCCAGTTCGTCGACCCGGCCCGCTTCGATGTCACTCGAAAGGAAAATCGCCACCTGGCGTTCGGGCTCGGGGCTCACTTTTGCCTCGGGGCGCCCCTGGCTCGCCGGCAGGCCGCCGTCGTCCTCGAGGAACTCGCGCCGGACTTGCAACGCCTCGTTTTT
>DATKHZ010000268.1:0-9166 GCA_035509995.1 Acidimicrobiales bacterium
GGAAGGTTGCCACTTCCTCCTCCGACAACATCCCCTCGATGAGGAAGTAACCGTCTGAGGAATAGTCGCTCAGTTGTTGCGGTGTCAGCATGTCCCAGCTCCCATGTCTATGAACAATTATGATCAAATGCTAGTCGGTCGACCCTGCCGTGTCAAGGTCGACCACGCAGCGGAAACCGACCGTGGAGCAGCGGTCGACGCCCGGTGCGAAGAGCATGAACTTCGCGCTGCGCTCGGGCCCGAGCGGCCCGCCCTCCGCGTACCAACCTGAACCACCCAGCACCAGGTCGGACCCGCCCTTCAGGATGACGAACCGATTGTGGCCGTCGGAATGTTCGCTCTCTGTCCACTCCCAGACCCGCCGCCGGCCATAGAAGGCATAACCCTCTGACACTCCCACCTGCCACTCATCCTCGGTGGGGAGCCGTTTACCGGTCCAAGCTGCGTACGCCCTGGCGTCGCCCAGGTCAACGAACGTCACCGGCCAATCGGCTTGCTCCGGCAGCGGGCCCCCGTTGACCCAATGGTCCAGGAAGTGGTGGGACACCTTCGGGACGTAGCCGGTCGACCTCAAAAAGTGCTGGAACTGTGTGTTGCTGACCGGCAACTCGTCGATTGCCAGACCGTCGATGTCCAATGCGCGCTGGCTGGACCGCTGCTGCTCTTGGTCGGGGAACTCCTGGTTCAGATGATCGGCGCGCACGTAGGTCCCGCACTCGCGCAACTTGAACACTGACCCAAACGAACGGGGCCCCGGAGGGACAGCGCGCATGCCGGGCGAGAGGGTGCGGGAAGCCGACTTCGCGATCGGGCGTCGCAACGGCGGCTCGACCGAAGTGGTCTTCTCGGGATAGGCGATGCCGGCACCGGGGCTCTCAGGGCGGGCTCGCTCGATGGCCGACCAGATCTCGCAGTCGGTGTCTTCGCTCGTGGTGACCAGGCAGGCGATGCCGCGAGCGGGGACCGTCACGCTGGGCTCCCGCGGGTCGACCCTATGGCCGGCGAGGACGTCGACAGCCACTGCCCCGGGCGCGAGAGCAAAGGAAGCATCTGTTGCGGTGAGGTCGCGTTCGGAATTATTGGCCAGCGCCCACAGTACCGTCCCGCCGCTCTCCCACCGGCTAGCGCGCAAGCCGTGGCTAGGCATGGGGACAAACGGCGACCAATCACCGAGGCTCAGCAAGTCAGAAAAGGCCTTTTGGGCCCTGTGCATGTTCTTGAGCAAGAGCTTGTCCCCATCGTCCCAGGGGTACCAGGAGCCGAAAACGTTCTCCCACACGACGACGCCCGCACCGTTCAGCCAGGCGGTCAGCAGTTCGTCACGGTGCTTGTCGTGCCATCGCCGTACCACGTGTTGCATGTGCCGCTGCTCAAACCAGCGGTTACGCATGAGGAGCCGCTCTTTGACGGGCTCGATCCATTGCGCCCAGGACATGAGGTGGTCGCTCACGCCCGCTAATGGCACGACCCCTTCGGACTGGAAGACATTAGCTGGCGAAACCTTGTCGATCTCGCCACGGAGGTCACCAGGGGCGTTGGCCAACGTGTCGAGGAATATGCCATCAGGCCCTACGGTCGAGACCAGCTCGGCCAACGCCTGAGCGTCGGCGACAGGTTCTCGCCGCGTCTCGAGATCCCAAGGGTTGTAGTCAATGACCGCTCTCACCCCGCGCCGGTGTAAGCGCGCGATTATGTCGGCGAGCGCGGCTAGGCCTCCTGGTATGTCCCTGTAGAAGTCGTACTGGTTGCGTTCGTCAAATCCGATCCGTGGGTAGGCGTGCCAAAGGATAAGTACGTCGAAGCCACCAAAATCTCGCTCAGCATTGTCGAGGTACTCCTCGACGAGGAACCTGTCAGAACGGGGGTCGTAGAAACTCTCCTCCCACAGCATCACCATCCCGCATACAAAGGCTCCGCGAGCCCACTGAGATGCCAGCAAGTTGTAGCGCGTGTCGTCGCTCAGGTACTCCTGGCGGGCCTTTTTGCGCCACCCCGTAATTTCCGTGAACCAAGCTGACCAGTCCGCCTCGTCGGCTGGCGCCGTCTTCAGGGCCTCGAACTGCTGTTCCAGGTCGGATGGCATCGGTCGGCCTCAGTTCACGCCGTGGTCATGTCTGTAGACAATAGGGTACAAGCGAGGGAGGCTAGCGGCGCGGTAAGGCGCTGTCAAGGACGTCCGGCTCCGGTGACGGCTGTCAAGGATTCCCTCGGTCAGTGGCGCAAGAGGAGCGAGGTGACACGCAGAAGTTTGCTATTGATCCAAATATCGGAGTACTCGATCGGCCGGCCGTCGCGGAGGTAGGTCACCTGCTCCAGGTACTGGACGGGAACTCCCCTTTTGAGCTGTAGAGCCAGCGCAACGTCGTGCGTCGCACTCTCAGCACTGAAAGTGCGCCGGCCCGACCCGATCCGTAAACCGAAGCGCTGCTCCAAGGCACCGAACAAGCTCACGGAAGTGAAGTCGACGTTTTCCAGCCCGGGTGCCAGATCCAGGCGAACGTAATTATGGAGCAGGACTAACGGACCACTGACGGTGGAGCGCAGCCGCGCCAAGCGAAGGACGACCTGACCAGGGACTACGTCCAAGAGGCTCGCTATCGGCTTGGGCGCTTCCACGACGGCGAGGTCGAGGACCGCCGTGGTGGTCAGGATGCCTTGAGCGGCGAGATCTTCGGATAACGTGCTGAGTTTTTGTGCGATCGCAGGTTCGATGACCGTGGAGATCACGAACGTGCCTCGGCCCACCACCTGCCTGAGGGCGCCTTCTCCGATCAAGGTCTCGAGAGCTCGCCGTAAAGTGCCGCGGCTAACGCCAAGTTGTTTAGCTAAGTCAGGCTCAGGTGGTAGGCGATAATTTGGCGGCCATTGCCCCGAAACGATCCGCTCGCGGATGCTGTGCGAGATTTGCGCATGAAGAGAAACGGCCACATCCCGCTGGGGTGGTTGTACCTGGTCAGCGGAGTGGGAGGTGCGCTTCATCGGATGCCATGTTAGGGGCCCGTTGTGCGGCGGTCACCAAACGGCGCGGACGCCCGGGCATCGAGTGCGCTGCCGCACTCGTCGGCCTGCAGGTGAGCTGAGGCCGGTTCCGTGACCTGAGGGCGTTCGGTGAGCTGAGCCGGTCCCGTGACCTAAGGGCGGTTCAGTGCGCTGAGGCTGGTTCAGCGAGCGGGCAACAGGCTGAGGTCGGCCCGGCTGATCAACGCGGTGGCAAGGGCCCACTCGGCCAGGTGGGGCAGAGCGTTCTCTCCCAGCAGGTTGGGCACGCCGGCATTGGTCAGCCGTGTGCGCAGGTACTCCACCCTCTTCACCAGCGTCGTACGGGGCCAGTCCAAGCGGGCTGCTGCGTCGGCGTAGCTCTTGGGGTGCGGGTCGTAACGGGGGAACGGTTCGAGGTACCCCGAAAAGAGCGCCACGAGCGCCAACTTGTCGGCCGGAGTGATCGAGACGTCAGCAGCGGCCCGCGTGGGGTTGCCGTCTGTCTGCGGCCCGGTAGTGGGACCATGCCTGAGGCCGTCCAAAGCGCCCTCGGGCAGGTCAACGGTGAGCGCATGGCGCCTCGTCGCTCCCTCCACTATCACCGTGATCGGAGCCGTCAGTGCAATGCGCCTGCCGGGCGGCAGCACGGTGCGTATCCCGACGTCATCGACAACCTCCAGAGGCCGGACAGTGCTCTTGTTCACGAGCCACCAGACGCCAGCGTCGGCCTCGAGGGAGCCGGCGACACGCGAGATCCCGAGGTCGGAGGGGTCGAGGCAAAGGTTGGTCCGCTGCGAACGGCCGAAAGTGAACGCGGCGCCCGTAGCGATGTCGAAGCGCTCCTTGCCGAGGCCGATCGTGAGACTGGACTTGCCCTGTGCCACAACAGGCAAGGTACAGCAGGCTCGGCCCGCACGCTGCGCAGTTCCACCTTCGGACGACGTCCGGGCCCACCTTGGGACGACATCCGGGTGCTTGCGAGGGGTCTCGGAGGCTGTTCCACCCGTTCTAGTGACAAGTTTTGTTGCCTGGCGCGCATTTCGGTCCGGAGATGAGCTTTTGGTCGACGAGAGGCGAGATTGTGGGCCGGTCCGGACGGGGCGGGTGGCCAGGTGGGTGCGGGACGGCGCTCGCGGGAAACCGGGCCAGGCGCGCTGCGCCGGCAGCGTACCCTGTAAGGCCATGAGCTACGCGTACAACGCTCAAGAGATCGAGAGCCGCTGGCAGGCGCGGTGGGCGGCGGAACACGCCTACGAGGTGGACAACGACGACCCGCGGCCCACCTCCTACGTGCTGTGCATGTACCCGTACCCGAGCGGCCCGGCTCACCAGGGCCATGTACGCAACTACACCTTTGGCGACTTGAACGTCCGCTGGCGCACCATGCAGGGCTTTTCGGTGCTGAGCCCGATCGGCTTCGACAGCTTCGGCCTCCCGGCGGAGAACGCGGCGATCAAGTCGGGTGTGCACCCGCGGCTGTTCACCGACGCCCGCATCGCCGAACTGTCGAGCTCGCTGGAACGGCTCGGCGCCAGCTACGACTGGCGGCGCGTAGTGAAGAGCCACGACCCGCTTTTCATGCGGTTCAACCAGGTCATCTTTCTTCGCTTCCTCGAGGCTGGGCTCGCCTACCGGAAAATGGCCCCTGTCAACTGGTGCCCCGGTTGCAACACCGTCCTGGCCAACGAACAGGTGCGCGCCGACGGGACCTGCGAGCGTAGCGGCGACCTCGTCATCAAGAAAGACCTGGAGCAGTGGTTCTTCCGGATCACGTCATATGCCGACGACATGCTCGGCGCCATGGACAGCCTCGAATGGCCAGAGCGTGTGAAGACCATGCAACGCAACTGGATCGGCCGCTCGGAAGGTGCCCAGTTCCAAATGGCGGTCGCCGGCTCCTCAGAACGAATAGAAGTCTTCACGACCAGACCGGACACTTCCTTCGGCATTACTTTTGTGGTGCTGGCGCCCGAACACCCTCTAGTCCTGTCGATAGTTACCCCGGACCGCCGGGAAGACGTCATGGCGTTTATCGAGCGCGTCCGCCTGGAGCCCGACATCGAACGCCAGTCGACGGAGATCTCGCTGGAAAAGCGCGGCATTTTCACGGGGGCCTACGCGGTCAACCCGTTCAACGGAAAAGAGGTCCCGATCTACCTGGCGGACTATGTCCTGATGGGGTACGGGACAGGCGCAATCATGGCTGTGCCCGCGGAGGACCACAGGGACTGGGATTTCGCAACGGTGTACGGGTTGCCGAAGGTCCGCACGGTCCAGCCTCCCGAGGGCTGGGAGGGCGGGGCCTACACCGGCGACGGACCGCGGATAAACAGCGAGTGGCTGGACGGCATCGTAGATACGGACGAAGCCAAGGCGAAGGCGATCTCGTGGCTCGAGGAACAGCGGCTCGGGAAACGCACGGTGCAGTACCGCCTGCGCGATTGGCTGCTGTCGCGCCAGCGCTACTGGGGTTGCCCGATACCCGTCGTGTACTGCCCTGACCACGGGATAGTCCCCTTGCCCGAAACTGAACTGCCGGTGCTGCTGCCCGACAACGTGGAGTTCCTCCCCACGGGCGAGTCCCCCCTGCGAAAGGACGCGAGCTTCCTCTGGACGACGTGCCCGATCTGCAGCAAGCCCGCCGAACGCGAGACCGACACGATGGACACTTTCGTCGATTCATCGTGGTATTTCCTGCGTTTTTGCGACCCCTGGACGACTGACGGCCCTATCGACGACGAGGCCGTGGAACGTTGGATGCCGGTCGACCAGTACATCGGTGGCATTGAGCACGCCATCTTGCACCTCATGTACGCACGCTTCTACACACGAGCACTGGGGGATGTCGGCCTGTCGCCCAAGCAGCTCAAGGAGCCCTTCAAGCGGCTGTTCACGCAGGGCATGATCCGCATGGACGGCACAAAAATGTCGAAGTCCAAAGGCAACTTGATCGCACCGGAGATGTACTACGACTCCGTGGGCGCGGACGCTCTGCGCATTTTCCACCTGTTCGTCGGGCCGCCCCAGGACGATTTCGACTGGACGGACCAGACTGACGAGGTAATAGAGGGCTGCCGCCACTTCCTCGACCGCGTCTGGCGGTTGGGCACCGGCGAGGCGGACGGGTCGCATGGGACGGACCGGGAGCCCACCGCTGAGGACGAAGGGGTCGTGAAAGCGACTCACCGTTTGATCGAAAAGGTGACCCACGACTTCGAGCGGTGGTCCTACAACACAGCCGTGGCCGCGCTGCGAGAGCACACCAACGTCCTGTACCGCTACACCCAGTCCGCGGCGGGGGCGCGGCGGGCGACCCTGGACGAGTCGGTCAATACGATGCTGTTGCTGCTGGCCCCCATCGCTCCCCACCTGAGCGCGGAGCTTTGGGAACGCAGGCACGGCGAGGGCACCAGGGTGCACGCGGAGCACTGGCCCGTGGCCGACCCCGCGATGCTGACCGAAGAGCGGGTGACCCTGGTCGTGCAAGTCAACGGCAAGGTGAGGGAGCGCATCGAGATCTCACCCGCAGCGACGACTGAGGAATGTGTGGCGGCTGCGCTCGCCTCCCCCAAGGTCGCGAGCCAGTTGCAAGGTCGTGAGCCCGAGCGAGTGATCGCTCGGCCGCCTCATCTCGTCAACGTTGTGATCTAACATCCACCCGCTGGACGGCGGAACAGCGTCGCACGGCGAGGATCAGAAGGTGACCGGCGCCCAGCTGTGGCCACCGTCGAAGGTCATGATCATCTTCGTGGTCGCCGCTGTTGACTGCACGATCCCCACACCCTGTAGCGGGCTTGTGAAGCCGAGGTAGATGAGCTCACCGTGGTAGACGACGGTCCAGGTATGGCCGCCGTTGAAGCTCGCAGTGAGTTCCTGGCCCCTGTCGCCGTGGGCGAGCAGGATGACCCCCGGCTCCGGCGAAGCGAGCACGCCGGAAAAGAAGAAAAGAAGTCGCCGAGCGGCCCCAGCTCGGGGCCGGCTTGGAAGGAGCTCCCTCCGTTCGTCGAAAAGTAGAGCCAGCTCGACCCGAGGGTCGCCCCTTTGGGAGCGCTCTTGGAGAGCCCCTCGGCGAAGCCCCCCATTACGCACACAGCGACCAGATCCTCCGGCGTGGATGCTGCCGGGATGGCGAAACTGTCACCGACCGAAGCACACGGCGCCACCCAGCCCACCCATCGGCCGCCAACGAGCTCGGCGCTGCCAGTCGTGCCCCGGTCGTTGCCCTCGGCCAACCAGCCGTGGGCCCCTTGAAGAACGAAGGCGCCGGACTGCTCTCCCCCACCAGCGGGAGAACCCAACGCGACGGTGTTGGCATGACGCCAACTGTCCTGGCCGAGCGGGGAGCTCTCCACGGTGATGCCGAAGCTCTTGTCGCGGGCCATGAGGTATACCTTGCCACCGGCAGCTTCCAGATCGAAGATCGAACCTGTGGTGCTCAGCCCCGCGGGCAGCCGGTCCTGCACCCAGGTGGCGCCTCCGTTGTGAGTGGACCACAGCGCAGGTTCACTTGTTCCCTGGAATTGGGCAGGCACCAACAAGCCGCCGAAAATCCACCCGTCCAGCAAGTTGGCAAAGCGGACGTTCAGGCCGCCCCCACAGCACTCGTCGAGCGCCAAGCTACCGCTCACCTTGCGGTCTGCGGCCGCGACCAGGGCGGCGGGGAGCGGCCTCGCCGCCCAGGAACGTCCCGCATCGGTGGTCTCCCGAAGGCCCAGACATGTCCCCGAGGAGCAGGGGCTCGTCCCCAGCACCCACCCGGTCTTGAGCGAGACAAAGGTCACCGACAGTGGATCGAAGCGGGCGCCAGACACTGCGACCGCCGCAGCTACCGCCGGCGCCGGTGCCGGATCCGGAGATGGGGCCGGTGCGGGTGGCGGGGCCGATGCGGAGGACACCCCACCGCCGGCCAACCCGGTAGCCAACCCGCCTCCCACCAACCCCGCGGCCACCAGCACCGCGCACACCGCTCTCGATATCGACCGCAACGACCCGTAATGCCTCATGGCAGTCAGAATACGGCGCAGCTACGAGCGGATCGCCGCTCCCAGATGGGCTGACCTCCCCATTGGGGTTCGGAACCGGGGGCTGCGGCGCCCCTTAGCGGCTCTCGCCGCGCAGGAACCTCTCGAGCTCGGCTGCGATCTCGTCGCCGGTGGGCAGGTTGGTGAACTCGGTGGCGGAGAGCCCGAGCTCGGCGTCGTGCTGGGTCTCGAGCTGGCGGACCATGGCGGAGTGCTCCTCGCTAGCTTCGATCAAGGCCTGGATCTGGTCGCGAGAGTTGTCCCCGGCTCGATGGAGCGCCGCGGTGTCGATGCGGACGCTGGTGAGCTTGGACAGCTCGTCGAGCAGGGCCGCCGAAGCTTCGGGATAGGGAGTGCCCGAGGCGTAGTGCGGGACCCGGGCCCACACGCCGACGGATGGGACCCCCGCCTGCCCGAAGGCGACTTCGAGGACCGCCTGCGCTCCGGCCGGGACCTCCATGGTCGCGGGGAGGAAGCCGACGCGGCCGGCGAGTTCGGCGCTGCTGGCGGTCGCTGCCAGGCGTACTGGCCTGGTATGCGGCACCGGAGCGGGGAAGGCACCCAGACCGACCACCATCTCGACGCCGAGGCGCAGACCGAGCGCCACAACCTCATCGGTCCATTCGTGCCAACGGAGGTCGGGCTCGGGGCCGGCAAGGACGAGCAGGCTCCGGCCATCGGTTTCGGTCGCAAAGAGCAAACGGAGCTCGGGCCAGGTCAAGGCACCGTGGGTCCCGTGAGAGATCCGGAGCGTCGGCCGCCTCGAGCGCTGGTCGAGCAGGGCATCGGAGTCGAACGTGGCCAGCACGTCGTGAGGGACAGACTCGAGCAGGGCGTTGATGGCCGTCGCCCCGGCATAGCCGGCATCGACCCAGCCGTCGAGCCCGAGCACCAGCACGGGGCGTTCGAGCTGGGGCCAGCTCCTGATGGACGCGAATGTCATAGAGCTCCCATTGGGAATGTCACGCTCCTGTGGGACGCTATACCTAGCGGGCTCTGAACGCGAGCCACCGTGGCGCAAAGCGCCGGAGGAGATATGACTGCAACGTTGGACGTAACTGACGCCACTTTTGAGACTGAGGTCTTGGAGCGCTCCACCCAGGTACCGGTCGTGGTTGATCTTTGGGCCTCATGGTGTGGCCCATGTCGCACGCTAGGGCCCATTT
>DATKHZ010000269.1:0-2187 GCA_035509995.1 Acidimicrobiales bacterium
GCCGGTACGTCGGGCACCGACGCGACGAGTACTTCTTGGCCTCGAAGTGTGGATGTCTCCACAGCGACCCGCCCCCCGGCGCGGTCCCGCCGTTCCCCCACGACTACAGGCCCGACAACATCCGGGCGGGGACCGAGCAAAGTCTGCGCCGCCTCGGTACCGACCGCCTCGACCTGCTGCAGGTTCACATGTCGCCCAGCCAAGAGCAGTTGGAAGCCGACCGCACCATCGAGACCATGCAAGCCCTGCGGGACGAAGGCAAGATCCGCTGGCTCGGAATGTCGGGCACGCTGCCCAACCTGCCCGACCAAATCGCCATGGGCGTTTTCGACGTCTTCCAGATCCCCTACTCGGCGGTCCAACGCGAGCACGAGGAGCTCATCTCCCAGGCCGCGGCAGCAGGCGCCGGCACTCTTATTCGCGGCGGGGCCGCCCGCGGCGCCCCAACCGAGGACAAAGGGTGGAGACAAGGCCCAATTGGGCTATCCGAGGGCGAAGGCCAGCGACGCTGGGAGGCCTCAGGGATCGACGACCTCCTCGGAGAAATGAGCCGCCTGGAGTTCGTATTGCGGTTCACGCTCAGTCACCCCGACCTGTCGAGCACCATCGTCGGGACTTCCAGCCTGGAGCACCTGCGGTCCAACCTGGCGATCGCCGAGAAGGGCCCCCTGCCCGCCGACTTCTACGAGCAAGCTCGACGCCGTCTGGAGACGGTCAGTCCCTAAGCTCCTGAGGTCTAGGGTCGTTGATCTTGGACCGCAGCACGACCAGAAGGCGCTCATGCCCGCGCGGTGAACATGGCGACCTCAGTGGTCACACGAAAGGCCCCCTGGGGCCCGACCCGCCATACCCGCCAAGAGAGCCGGACCGCCACAGGGCAACGGGTAGCGATAGGCGGCAGACGGACGGGCCGATGGGCTAGGCGAGAGCTGGCTCACCTACATGTCGGGCCTTCGAGATGACTTGGTCGATGAAGCCGTAGTCCTTCGCCTCGTCCGCGGTGAACCAGCGGTCACGGTCGGAGTCCCGCTCGATACGCTCGACGGTCTGGCCGGTGTGAAAAGAAATCCGTTCTGCCATCATCCGTTTCAGGTACACGATCTGCTCCGCCTGGATCGCGATGTCGGTAGCTTGCCCCTGCATCTGGCCAGAAGGCTGGTGCATCAGGATGCGGGAGTGAGGAAGCGCGTACCTCTTCCCCGGGGTCCCTGAGCACAAGAGGAACTGGCCCATCGAGGCGGCAAGGCCCATGCACACCGTCGAGACGTCGCATGGCACGTATTGCATCGTGTCGTAGATGGCCAGTCCGGCCGTAACCGAGCCGCCGGGTGAATTTATGTACAGGCTGATGTCACGGACGGAATCCTCTGCTGCCAACAAGAGCAGCTGGGCGCAAATGAGGTTCGCCGAGCGGTCCTCGACCTCTGAACCCAGAAAGACGATGCGCTCGCGCAGCAGCCGCTGGTACACGTCGGCACTGGGGTCCGCGCCGACACCTCCGGGCGATTGGAGGAACGGTTGCATTAGCGGTTGCATTGGCAGACTGAACTCGGACATACATAGAGGCTACCGCGCCGACGGCAGGTGTCGTTCAGCCTGCTTCGCTCATGCACTCATGCACTCAGGCACCCGGCCACGGACGCATGCCACGGGCCCATGCCAGCAAAGATGGTCGAGGCCCCCGTCTCCCGAGGGGCTACGCTTATGGCTTATCGTTCGCTGCGGGCGTGGCGAAACTGGCAGACGCGCCAGGTTTAGGTCCTGGTCCCGAAAGGGATGGAGGTTCGACTCCTCTCGCCCGCACACTCTCGCCCGCACACCGGGCGGAAACTCTACCGCACGGACTGGTATATCGCCCTGGCCCTCGTCGCTCTCTCGCTCGCTCGCCAGTTGCTGATTCTGGTCGAACAGGTCGCGCTGGCCAGTCGGTTCCGACGCGCTACCGCCGAGGAGGCATCGGGCTCGTGAGCATGAACTGGGAGCGCACGGGCCAAACGGCTGGGGGTGCCACGGCGCTCGTCCAGCGGCCATCGTGGAGCGCCCCGGCACCGAGAAAGATGGCGCCGGAGCCCTCCGCCTGGGTCGGTTGGTGCTCTGGTCGCCAACACCGCCATTGCTCTCGTCGACCTCTACCTCCTGGCCGGCGGCATATCGCACTAGGGGGCCCCCGGCAGGCGTCAGTAGCTT
>DATKHZ010000270.1:0-3816 GCA_035509995.1 Acidimicrobiales bacterium
TGCTGCTGGAAAGGGCCGGTCGTGGCGTCAGGCCCTCCGACGCGGCGCTACTGCTCTGCGAGCATGCCGCACGTGTCCTAGCGGCGGTGCAACAAGCCGAGGACGCGGTAGCTGCTCTCCGTGCCGGCCGTGGCGGCCGTGTCCGCGTCGGTGCGTTCCCGACCGCTGGCTCGTCACTCGTACCCCAGGCGCTAGCTGCCTTCCAGCGGCACCTTCCCGAGGTAGCGCTCGACCTCACGGTGGTCGAGCCTGACGAAGCGATAGCCAGCTTGCACGCCGGCACAATCGATGTCGCGGTCGTTGTAGAGACGTTCGCGCCCGGGCACGCTCCGTCCGATGGGCTCCGACGCCGCCACTTGCTTGCCGACCCGTTCCGCATGGTGATCCCCCGAGGGCACCGCTTGGCTGCGCGTCGCACGGTCGACCTTGGAGCCCTAGCCAGTGAGCGCTGGATCGGCGTCAACTCCTGCCCCGGTTATTGCCGGCAAGTGGTCAGCGAAGCCTGTCTTCGGGCTGGCTTCGAGCCTCACTATGGGCTGGAGGCTGATGAGTACCCGGCAGCACAGGGCTTCGTGGCCGCCGGTCTTGGCGTGGCGCTCGTCCCTCTCCTGGCGCTAGGGGCGGCAGCCCACTCGGGAGTCGTCGTCCGGCGAGTAAAGGGCGAGCAACCTGTGCGCCAGGTTTGGGCCGCGACCCGCGCCGCGATCGCGGACCAGGTGCCTGTCAGCACGATGTTGGACGACCTGGAGTGGGCAGCTCGGCAGTTCACCGCATCCATGGCATAACGGCCACGGGGCGACGAGCGACTAGGCGACGAGGGTTGTCCTCTCCTTCACCGTCTTGCCGCCGGTGACGGTGACGATAGCCGTCACTTTGATGGTGTGATGCTTCGCACCGGCGAGGAACTGGATCCCTTTGGGCCGCAAATGGACCACAACTATGCCCTTTTTGCCAGCCCGGAGGCTGTAATGCTGAGACCCAACGTTGGTGGTCACATCGACCAGCGTTACAGTCCCTTTGCAGGCCTCAACGGTGCACTTCAGTTCCAGGTGAACGACGTGGTCCTTGGACACGTCGGCCCTGGACGTCGGGTCCGAGACCTTCGGGTGCAGAACCTTCTTCTTGACTGGCGGTTTGGTGGTAGTCGTCGTCGGCGGGACCGTGGTGGTGGTCGCTGCCGACGGTGGGGGCCCGGTCACGCTGCCGGAGATGTTGATCGAGTAGGAGCTGCAGGCGGTGCTCGGGTTAACTACGTCCGCCACGGTCAGGGTTATCACGTCTCCGGAGCTGATCGTGTTGGGAACTGTGAAGGTCACGACGTTCGTGCCACCACCGGCGACGGCAACGCTGACCGTTCCTGAACCGCTCGAGGTAGTCGAATCAGTGATGCTGTAATAAGCCGGGTTGTTCGGGAAGACGGTGCCGGCTGGGGCCGCGAGCCTTATCGTGGCCGACCCTCCCGTCAAAGTCGCCGAGGCGCGGACGTTCGCGATCGTGTAGGTAGCCACGGCCGTGGTCGTAATGGGGTTGACGGTGACGAGCACACCCGGGCTGGCGTTTGCGACGATCGCGTAAGCGGGCGCGTCAACGCTCACCGGGTCGCCTGTAGTCGCCGCCGAGAAATCGCCGATTGTCCCCGGCGAGGACGGGTTGGTAACACCGACAATGAGCAGGCTGATGGAGTCGCCGGCATTGACCGAGTCGGCGAGTGGGATCGTGGCAGACCCGCCACTCAGCACCGCACCAGTTGCGACGAACCGCCAGTTCTGGGTGGTGTCTATCACCTCGATCCCGGTGACCGTCGCGAAGTTCGTCGGGCCGGCGCTCTCGGTCAGGTTTAGGTCACCCCCCACGGAGACGGCGTCGCTGGCGGTGAACCCGACCGAGTAGGTAGCCGCCGCTCCGGCCACCAAGGTGGAGGGGGCAACCGAAAGTGCAGTCACGGAACCACCGAAGTCGATCGAGTTGGTGTTCTCAGCCGTACCGTTGCCGGGTTGGACAGTTATATCGTCGGCCTGACTGGTTGCGCTGGGGGCGGGGCTGCTCCCGATGGATGTGATGGTGAGGGCGTCCCCGTTTGCTAGCGCTGTGGCCAGGGCCAGCGTAACGCTTGCACCGCTGGCCGAAGCGTTTGTCACCGTGTCAGCGCTGGCCGAGCCGCCAGAGGGGGTGACGCTCACCGAGTACCCAGCGCCCCCGCCCCCGCTGTTCACGAAGGTGATCTTCTCGGTCCCGTGGGTGGCCGCGGCCGTAAGCGTCAAGCTAGTTGGCGAGCTCGTGAGATTGGCCACCGTCGCATTGTTGATCGTGTAGGTCGTGTTGGCGCCGAAGGCGTACGTCGCCGCCGTGAGAACGGGGCCCGCGGCGGTCACCGTTACAGTGTTGGACGTAGCCGGTGAGGAGTTCTTGGAAGTCGTCACTGCGAAGCTGAAGGTCCCAGTGGCGGCGGGAGCGTTGGCCCGGAAATCGAACTCGGCCTTGGTGCCGCTGCTCAGGCCGCACGAACCGCTCAGGTCGATCGTGATCCCGGTGGCGCTGTATGCGCCGGCGTTGGTACCGGCTTGCACGCACGAACTCCCGACCAGGGAGATGTTGGACGGCGTGGAACCCAGCGGCGTGGAAGGAACGACGTCTACCCAGTCGGAACTGCTCCCCGACAGGGAAGGATTGACAGTGAAACTGACCTCGAAATTCGTGGATGACGAAACGGTCGCGCCGCTGGGGGATGCCGCGACGTTCGTCACTGCGGGTGACGGCGTGCCGATGGTGTAGGTACTGGTCGTAACGTCGGCATAGGCGGGGACGGCGGTCACGGCCAGGACGCCGACCAGCGTCCCGGCGGCCAGGACTGTGCCGGTCAGGACCGCGGTGGTCGCCAGGAACCTCGAAGGACGACGCGCCCGCCCGCGCTTTATCTGCTGATGACCCAAAGCTCTCATAACTGGGACCTACCCAGTTGTGATGTGCGTGAAAACCCGGGCGCCGATCGCATGAGATTGGAAGCAGTAGCCGTCGGCGGTTGGGTGACCTGGGTCAGGGGTTGAGGCCGTCGAGACCGTCGAGGCTTGCTGGCACATCGACCGCGTGCTCTTCGAGGGCGGACCGGGGCACAATCTCGAGAGCCGCCTCATTGGTCGAGCTGAGGACCACGAAGCATGCCGCTCCGTCCCGGTAGGCGTGCAGCCAGTTCACGGCGGTGACACACCACCGGTCGCCGGGGACGAGACCGGGGAAACCGTAGTGCGGTGCCGGAGTGACCAAATCGTTGCCGATCCGCCGCTGGTGCTCCAGGAACTCCGCCGTGACGACCGCGCAGATCGTGTGGGAACCACGGTCCTCCGGGCCGCTCGTACAGCAGCCATCACGGTAGAAGCCGGTAAGAGGTTGACTTCCGCACACCTGTAGCTCGCCACCGAGGATGTTGCGCTGCGCCATAGCCCACAGTACCTGCCGGGCCAGTTCCCGCCGGGGAAGGCGGGCCCTTGCTGGGCCGCCTGAGGCTCCTCGCCTCGAGCGGACCTAGCGAACCTACCGCGAGCGAAGCGAGCGAAGCGAGCGACGGTAGGATCGTGTGCGATCTGGGGTTGAGCTGGCAACACGTCGTGTGCCGGACGACAGAACACGAGACGAAAAGGAGTACCGCAATGGGACTACAGATTGGCGATATCGCGCCTGACTTCGAGGCGGACACCACCGAAGGCAGCATCAAGTTCCACGATTGGATAGGAGACTCGTGGGCAGTGCTGTTCTCGCACCCGAAGAACTTCACACCTGTCTGCACGACTGAGCTGGGTTACATGGCCAAGATCAAGCCGG